>NZ_DALZCD010000080.1:0-15451 GCF_031978025.1 Erwinia sp. | reverse complement strand
CAACACCTTTGTTTTTGGCAGTATCGGCTCGCTAATCGCCAGGAAATCCAACCACCATACGTTACAGGCCATGGCAAAATTTGCTGCCGCTTTTCCAGAAGCAGACTGGCGCATGGTGATTCTGGGCGAAGGGCCGGAGCTGGGAGCGCTAAAACAACAGGCGATACAGGCAGGTATACAGGATCGCGTGATTTTCGCCGGTTTTCGTAGCAATCCACTCGATTATCTCGCCGCTTTCGACGTTTTTATCCTCGCGTCAAAAAGCGAAGGCTTGCCGCGCGTGGTGTTGGAAGCGATGCTACTCAACACCGCCGTCATCGGTTCAAAAGTCACCGGCACGGCAGAACTAATCCAGCATAACGAAACCGGTCTGCTGTTTGATTACGGTGATACGCAAGGCCTGTTTAACCAAATGGAAACGCTGTGGCTGGACGCAGAAAAGCGTCACCAGCTACTGAGGCAGGCAAATCGCCACGTCAAAGAACACTATGCCATTGAGCACTATGTCAGTGGCGTGGAAACTATTTTAAAAACTGCGGCTTATGGAAACTCATCGCATGTTTGAATTCTTGAATCCCCGATTTCGGCATATTCGTGCACGACACAATATTCCTTACCAACAGCCAGAAGTTCAGGGAGCTGTCCCGGTCACCTCCATTGTTATCCCCTGTACGGGCGCAGATTTTGTTGAAGAAGCCACGCTGAGTGCGCTGTTCGCTTCACGCTTCGCCCCTGCGGCACAGGAAATCGTCATCGTCAGTGACCAGCCTCCAGAGGCGTTTGGTCAGCTACCGGAGAAAACCCGCGTCGTGACGTTGGATGTGCCCATGCGGGAAGAGAATTATCGCTATAAGCAAATTTACCGCAGTCGCTTAATCAAAATACAAGCGCCCTTATATGCGGAAACAGAAGGCATTTTGATGATCGATTCCGATCTCAATTTATTACAAATGCCAGAAATTAACGTCCTTGATAACCATCTCTATTCCAGTTTCCGTCAGGGAAAGATGGCGGCCAAACTGATGGGCGCGCCGGAAGAAAAGCGGCCAGCCTATTACCGTCACACTATCCGACCTTTTTTACAGGATCACGCTAACAGCGCCTTTCTTGTGGCAACCCGGGCGACCTGGAAGCGGTTGTGCCCTTTATGGCTGGCCATGTTCAAAGATACCTGGGAAATGCTGGACGACTCGCAACCCCCGACCGATCAGCTTCCCCTGGCTGCCCTTCTGGATTTACTGGATTTTAAAACCGTCAATTTAGGCGATTGGGTAAACTGGCCGGTTTCCAAAAAGATCGGCGGCGGCGCCGCGACGATTCCCAAAGAGGTGGTGGGGGCGCACGGCGGCTTCCCGCTGGCCGAATGGCAAAAATATTTGCAGTCGCCCGATACCCCGCTGACCTTCAAGGGTCAGGACTATACCCGTAAAGTGCGCTATCTCACCGATGCGGAAAAGCTGAAGTAAGTTGCCCTCCCCGGCCGGAATTTACCGTCTCTTACGGAGTCCTCCGGCTGTGTGAGGCAGGATGAGATGTTATGATATTGGGCATTAGCGCGTGAACTTAGCGTTTCACCCACATTATTTAAAGGTTAAAACTCATGATTATCGTTACTGGCGGCGCGGGATTTATCGGTAGCAACATTATCAAAGCGCTGAATGACAAAGGCCACACCGATATTCTGGTGGTCGATAACCTGAAAGACGGCACGAAATTCGCTAACCTGGCGGATTTGAATATTGCCGATTACATGGATAAAGAAGATTTCCTGATCGCTATTCTGGCGGATGAAGATTTTGGCGACGTCGAGGCGGTTTTCCATGAAGGTGCCTGCTCTTCCACTACCGAGTGGGACGGCAAGTACATGATGGACAATAACTATCAGTACTCCAAAGAGCTACTGCACTACTGTCTTGAGCGTCAGATCCCCTTCCTGTACGCCTCTTCTGCTGCGACCTACGGTGGCCGTAACGACAATTTTATTGAAGAGCGTCAGTATGAGCAGCCACTAAACGTCTACGGCTACTCTAAAATGCTGTTCGACCACTACGTGCGCGAGATCCTGCCGGAAGCGCAGTCGCAGATTTGCGGCTTCCGCTATTTCAATGTGTATGGCCCGCGTGAAGGCCATAAGGGCAGTATGGCGAGCGTAGCTTTTCATCTGAATACGCAGCTGAACAATGGCGAAAATCCAAAACTGTTCGAAGGCAGCGATAACTTTAAGCGCGATTTTATCTATGTGGAAGACGTCGCCGCCGTCAATTTGTGGTTCTGGGAAAACAACGTTTCCGGTATTTTTAACTGCGGAACCGGCCGCGCCGAATCTTTCCAGGAAGTGGCCGACGCCGCGCTGAACTTCCACCAGAAAGGCGAAATAGAATACATTCCTTTCCCGGAAAAACTGAAAGGACGCTATCAGGCCTACACGCTGGCAGACCAGACTAAACTGCGCGCGGCAGGCTACGATAAGCCATTCAAAACCGTGGCGGAAGGCGTGGCCGACTATATGGCCTGGCTGAATCGCGACGCGTAACGGGACGGATCCGGCAATGAAAATTTTGGTGATCGGGCCTTCATGGGTCGGCGATATGATGATGTCGCAAAGCCTCTACCGCACCCTGAAACAGCGCTGGCCTGAAGCCACAATTGATGTGATGGCGCCTGCATGGTGTCGTCCCCTGCTGTCGCGGATGCCCGAAGTTAACGAGGCGCTGGCTATGCCGCTGGGCCATGGCGCGCTGGCGCTGGGTGAGCGCCGCCGTCTGGGTCGAGCCCTACGCGATAAGGGCTACGATCGCGCTTACGTTCTGCCCAACTCGTTTAAATCCGCGCTGGTGCCTTTCTTTGCCGATATCACTACCCGCACCGGCTGGCGCGGCGAAATGCGCTACGGCCTGTTGAATGATATTCGGGTACTGGACAAAGCAGCGTTTCCATTAATGGTCGAACGCTACGTCGCGCTGGCTTACGACAAAACGCAAGTCGCTCGTGCCAGCGATCTGCCCCAGCCGCTGCTGTGGCCGAAGCTGCTCGTCAACGAGCAGGAAAAGCTGGCAATGGCCACCGACTTTAAGCTGAATGCGGAAAGGCCCCTCATTGGCTTTTGTCCCGGCGCTGAATTTGGCCCGGCCAAGCGCTGGCCGCACTATCACTATGCCGCCCTGGCGCAGCGGCTGATTGACGGTGGCTATCAGATTGCGCTGTTTGGCTCAGCCAAAGACAGAGAAACCGGCGAGCAAATTCTGCAAAGCCTACAGGAAACGTCTCGTCAGCACTGTCACAACCTGGCTGGCGAAACCCAACTGGAGCAGGCGGTCATTCTGCTGGCGCACTGCCAGGCCGTGATCAGCAATGACTCCGGCCTGATGCATATCGCTGCCGCGCTGGATCGCCCGCTCGTCGCGCTGTACGGCCCGAGCAGCCCGGACTTTACGCCACCGTTGTCACAAAAAGCGCGCGTAATCCGGCTGATTACCGGCTATCACAAGGTACGTAAAGGCGAGGCAGAAGAAGGCTATCACCAGAGCCTGATTGATATCGACCCACAACGCGTAGCGGAAGAGCTGGCCACGCTGCTGGGTCGACCTCTGGAGGCTGTATGCACGTCCTGATTGTGAAAACGTCCTCAATGGGCGATGTGCTGCATACGCTACCTGCCCTGACCGATGCCATGCAGGCCATTCCCGGTATCCGTTTTGACTGGGTCGTGGAAGAAGGCTTCGCGCAAATTCCTTCCTGGCATCCGGCCGTTGACCGGGTGATCCCCGTGGCGATCCGCCGCTGGCGAAAACACTGGTTTGGCAGCGAAGTGCGGGAAGAGCGCTTTCTGTTCAAGCGTGATGTGCAGTCGCGCCAGTACGACGTGGTAATCGACGCGCAGGGCCTGATCAAAAGTGCCGCTCTGGTAACCCGCATTGCCAAAGGCGTTAAGCATGGCCAGGATAGTCGCAGCGCGCGCGAGCCTTTTGCCAGCTGGTGGTATGACCAACGCCACGAAATCGATAAGCGACAGCACGCCGTGCAGCGCACGCGTGAGCTGTTCGCCAAAAGCCTTAACTATCCGCTGCCGGAAACGCCTGGTGATTACGCTATCGCGCAACACTTTATGCGTGAACCTTCGCCGAATGCGGGCCGCTATCTGGTGTTCCTGCACGCCACCACACGTGATGAAAAGCATTGGCCAGAAGCGCAGTGGCGCGAACTTATTACGCAGCTGGACGGCTGCGGCCTGCAGATCAAACTGCCGTGGGGCGCGGAGCATGAACACCAGCGCGCCCAGCGGCTGGCGGCTGGCTTCGACTATGTGGACGTCCTGCCCAAACTCACCCTGGAACAGGTCGCGCGTACCTTAGCTGGCGCTGCAGCCGTGGTGTCGGTAGATACCGGGCTTAGCCATTTAACGGCAGCGCTGGATCGCCCTAACATTACGCTGTACGGCCCCACCGATCCGGGTCTGATTGGCGGCTATGGTAAAAATCAGTTCGTGCTTAAACCCGTACAGGGCAACCGGATGGCGGATATATCGCCTGAAGAAGTGTTAACACAGCTGAGGCTGCTGGCCAGCCTGGCGCCGGAAAAACCGTCATGAACAGCCCGATGCTTAGCATCCTGATTGCTGCCCACAACTGCGCCGGGACGCTGGCCGGGACGCTGGAAAGCGTCGTTGCCTCACTGGGCGAGGCGGCTGACCGGGCAGAGATTGTCGTGGTTAACGATGCCTCCACAGACGCCACGCAGTCCATTATCGAGCATTATGCGGCGCAGTTGCCGCAGCTTCGCAGCAGCCGCACCGACTATCGCAACGTAGGCAAAGTACGTAATCACGCCGTAAGCCTGGCGCGCGGCGATTATATTTTAATGGTGGACGGCGACGATACGCTATTGCCTGATGCGTTAGCACACCGTCTGCAGACGCTGAGCCAGACATCACCGGATATCCTGCTCAGCAAAATTATTGAAGTG
This sequence comes from Erwinia sp., assembly GCF_031978025.1. Taxonomy (NCBI): domain Bacteria; kingdom Pseudomonadati; phylum Pseudomonadota; class Gammaproteobacteria; order Enterobacterales; family Erwiniaceae; genus Erwinia; species Erwinia sp. The sequence continues at coordinate 10,489 of NZ_DALZCD010000080.1, read as the reverse complement.
CGGCCCCCCTCGCCTGCGGTGCAGTGGCAACCTGTTGAGCCTGAGCTGCTGACGACGCATGACGCCGTGGAGCGCTTTCTGATCCACCGTGACTACCAGGCACATTTTATCGGCCAGTTTTTCTCACGCGAGCTGATGCAGCAACACGCTTTCCCCGACTTCATCTGCTACGAAGATGCCTGGCTGTTCCCGACATTGCTGATGCAAAGTAAGAAAACGTTGTTTACCTCCTCAGGCTTTTATCTCTATCGCAAACATGAGCAAAGCCTCTCCTCGGTCATTAATGCCGATAAAATCACCTGTTTGATCGCCGCGACTGCGCATATGGATGAGGTTTTACCCGCGCACTATGAGCATCTGATCACTTGTCACTGGCTGGATATTGCTAACCGCTATCATAGCGAGCTGCAAAAAACCTCACAGGGTGACAAAGTGAAAGCGCGGATCGCCCGGGTCGGTCTCGCGCGTTTTTTGCTGAACAGCAAGATCAGGATGAGCTATAAAAGAAAAATGCTGGCGGTAAGAAAGCGGGGACTTTAATGGCCCCGTTTTGTTCAGAAGGCAGATTTTGCGGCAGCGTACTCCGCCAGCGTCATGCCCTGCGTACGGCTTTGTAGCCAGCCAAACAGCTGCGTCAAATCATCATAAAGCCGGTCGATATCAGCTTCGGTTTTAAAGGTCGGGCTGCCATCAGGCATAAACTCGCTGGAGTGAAGCATAAACTCTACGTAATCCGCCCCTTCCGCCAGCGTTTTCTCCGCCACCTCGATCATCTGCTGCGCATTGCCGCCCGTAGGACGCAGCCAATAAACGGAAGGACTACGGCGCTTGCCGCGCAGGCGATCGTAGCCCTGCTTAACAGCATTCATCAGACCGGAATGCTTGTAACGGATGGTCATCGGCACTTCCAGCAGCGGTGATTTACCGGGCCGAGAGATATCTGCCGCATCAGGATAGTAAGCCGAGCGGGGAAAACGCGTATAGTCTGTGCCGCCGTTACCCTGCGGCGCGCCCGGCGAAAATCGCCAGTTAACGCCCGGCGTAACCGAGCAATCCACCCGATAGCCGTGTTCGACCAACAGCTGAGCATAATACTCGTTAAAAGCCCAGCGTCCCGCCCGATGACTGAGCATTTTGACGTTAAACGTCTCTTCCAGCAGTGCCGTCATAAAGGCAACTTTTTTGCGTATTTCTTCACGCGGGTATTCAATCAGGTAAGGTTGATGCTGCCAGTCGTTGTCAGTCAGCTCATAAGCCGGCGGACTGTTCCAGGCGTGCAGATGCATGCCCACCTCTCCCTGGCCGCGAGCGATAACATCGCGGGCGAAATCGATATAAACCGGATCGATGGCCATTTCATAATTCGTCAGCCAGGTCGGTTTAAAGGTATATTTCTCACAAAGCTGTTGAAAGCGGGCAAGCCAGGCGGCATTTTCGGTGGTTACCTGACCAGAACGATTACGCCAGAGATTATCACCTTCCGTATCGATGGTGATTAAGAAAGCAGGTTTTTTCATGTCGATGCGGCGCTCCGCGTTAACCTCGTGTTAACTCTGCCAATATGTTAACAGCGGGATGACGGGACGCAACAGTAATTGTACCAGCCTCAAGCCAAAAGCGATTGGCTATGGCACTATCTTGTTTATTTTTCTAAGATAAACAGATGAAACTGGCTCAGCCTGGCAGGACTGGTAGGGCAGCTTTAACAGGCTACGGTAAAGGAATTGCCCGAATAAATAAAAATGGTCTATTTTCTTGCAGAAAGTGGCCCCGAGTCGGCCAGCACTGCATGATTTCCTCAGCTAAGGGTAAAAATTGTCCAAGCGCGTATTAATGATCATTGATGGTCTGCCCGGCGGTGGCGCGGAGAAAGTCGTGCTGACGCTTTCCAAAGGGCTGATAGAGCGTGGTCATCGGGTCTCGCTGTTTTCGCTGCGCGCCGTGTGCGATTACGTCATTCCTGCCGGTCTGGATTATCAGGTCATTCAGGATAGCTGCCATATGCCCTGGCGGAAGCTCACGGAGCTGAGCCGACGTGCGGCTTGTCTGGATCAGGCGATTATTCAGGCCGAACAAGAGAACGGGCGTTTTGACCTGGTGGTGTCGCACCTGCATAAAACCGATCGTATCGTCAGCCGCTGTCGACATCTCGACAAGGACAAAACCTGGTTTTGCCTGCATGGCGTCTTTTCCGCCTCTTACCTGGCTCATCGACAGGGCTTTTCCCTGTGGCAAAAGAAACTGAAGATGCGTCGTGTCTATCAAAACCGGAACATCATCGGCGTTTCACAGTACGTGGTCAGCGACCTGAAACGTTCCTTTGCGATACAACCGAAGCACGAGCGGATCATTTTTAACCCCTTCGATTTTGATACCGTGCGCTCTGCGGCTATGCAGCCTTGTGAAATGGCGGGCCAACCTTATCTGGTCCACGTTGGTCGCTTCCACCAGACCAAGCGACACGATCGTCTACTGCGTGCCTATGCTAAAACAGGGATAAGCGCGCCGTTAGTCTTAATCGGACAGGGCACTGATGAAGCGGTGGGAAGAGTAAAGCAACTTGCGCTAACGTTGGGTATTCAGAATCGGGTCATTTTTAAAGGTTTTACCGACAATCCCTATCCCTGGATCAGCAACGCCAAATTGCTGGTGGTCAGTTCGGACAGCGAAGGCTTCGGCAACGTGTTGGTAGAAGCGTTGATTTGCCAGGTGCCCATCGTCAGTACGCGCTGTCCCGGTGGCCCCGTATCGATTATGACCGGCGAACTGGCTCGCGGCCTGGCCAATCTGGACGTGGATTCGCTGGCGGATACTATCGCCACCGTCTGGTCAAACCCGCCCGATGTTGCACACCTTGATTTAGAGGCTTACAGCATCGAAGCGATTTGTAAACAATACCTTGCGCTAATAGCATCCTAGCTCGACCTGACAGTCGCAGGTTGAAAATGTCTGAAAAGCGCGGACATTATTCTGGCGCGAGCCCTGGCCCTGCCGGACGCGCATTTATCTTTTTTAAGGTTTTAGTATGCATACGCTCATAACCGAGAACGGCTATCAGAGCACGGTGAACATACCAGAAACGTCATCTGTGTCAGCTGAATACCGGCATTTTTCGCGCAGGGGGAACAGAGCGTGAATTATGTGCTGCTGTTCTTAATTTTATTGCCTCTTAAACTGTTGCTGAAACTCAGCCACAAAAAAAAGGCCCGCAATCTGGTGATCCAGACGGCGAAAATTGGCGATTTTATCAACATTACGCCCTTATTGGCGCACCTTGAACAAAGCGACGCGCTGCTAAGTCGTAGCGTTGCGCCGCTGGCGGAGCGCGACAATACGCTGGCAGACATTTTTTACATTGAAGACTATAAAAGCAGTACGTACAGCAAGCTGAAACTGGCCTTCAGGCTAATGAACCGCTATGAAAATGTTTACCTGCTGCATCCTAATAATACCAATCTGTTTTACGCCGCGTGCTGCAACGCCAGTAACAAGCAGTTTCTGTCGATGTACCGTCGTAAATGGTATCAGGGGATCTTTTATCTGACCGCAACCGGTACCGTTGAACACGATAAGTATTCCCTGACGCTGGAAAACTACCTCAAGCTGGCCGATCGCTCGCTGACTAAAGAGAGCTACCCCAAGCACGCCACGCTGCCGTTACTGAAGCCTGACAATACGCCGCAAGAACTGTTCCGCACCGATAAAATCAAAATCGGTATCAGCATTTCGGCCGGCAATCAGGCAAAAACCATTCCACCCGTTATCTGGAAGTCGCTGTTCGACAGGCTGAGTACGCTGCCGTGCCTGTTTTATGTTTTTGGCGCACCCAATGAACTTCCTCGCCTGCACGAGCTCAATAAGGTAATGGGGGAAAGCGATAACATCGTCAATATGATCGGTAAAGTGTCGCTGGAAGGGTTGCCTTACGCCATCAGCCAGCTCGATTTTTATATCGCATCCGATTCCGGCAATATCTATATTGCTGACTCGCAGAATGTGCCGGTGATCCTTATCTATGGGCCTTGCTGCGTCGAAGAGCAACGTCCGTTGGGCGACGTGCTGCTAATCGGGCCGAATCATATTGCGCCGTCGTCGTTTGTTTTTCACGCCCTGTATAAGTTTAATCATCCTGTCGAGCAACTTTACGAACTAGATAGTCGTAAGCTCGATGACATTTATGATTTTATCTGCGCGCGCAAGCGGCCATTACAAGAAAAGAAGACGTTACCCTGAGCATGAAACCGCAAGAGACTTCCTCAGCCCCTTTGCTGAGCGCGATCGTCCCGATGTATAACGCCGGAACCAGCTTTCAGGCTTTTATCGACTCGATGCTGGCGCAGACGCTGGCGTCACTGGAAATCATCATCGTCAACGACGGCTCGACGGATGCGTCGGCGCAGCTGGCACACCACTATGCCAGCGAATACGCTCATATTACCGTTATCGATCAGGCAAACGGCGGCGTTTCCCGCGCCCGCAATGCCGGGCTGGCCATTGCGCGCGGCAAATATGTCACTTTCCCCGATGCCGATGATACGCTCTCGCCTGAGATGTACAGCACGCTAATCGCCATGGCGGAACAGGACGATTTGGACATAGCGCAGTGCAACGCCGAGCGCGTTTTCTGGGGATCGGGCCGGGCAAAAACGCTGATCCCGGCCGATCGCCTCCAGGCTACGCCGGTACTGAGTGGCGCAGAGTGGCTGAACAAGGCGCTGGCCTCCAATCGCTACCTGCACGTTGTCTGGCTGGGAATCTATCGCCGTTCGCTCATTGACCAACTGGCTTTGCAGTTCGAACCCGGTCTGCACCACCAGGATATCCCCTGGACCACCGAACTGATGCTGAATGCCCGTCGCGTACGCTACACCGACAAAGTGTTGTACCGGTACTACGTGCACGACCAGTCGATTAGCAACCGCAAGCGCAGCGGTATGGCTAACGCTGAGTATCAGCGCCATTATCTGAAAATCGCCCGGATGCTGGATGAAATTAACCTGCGCTATCGCGATAAGGTTAAGATCGGCCCGGCGATTTATCGTCAGGTAACCAAAGAGGCACTGACCGTTTGCCATGCTTTACGGCGCGAGCCTGATGCCGCCGCCCGACAGGTGATGATAACGGATTTGCTCGCCAGCAAGACGCCGGGTCGTATGCTGCGTAACGCGCGTGGTTTAAAACAGTGGTATCAACTGCTGCTCTGGCTGAGCCGGATTTACCGCTGGCGTCGGTCGTAATGTGCCAGACCTTTTTCCTGCACGGGCTTTCCCCTGCAATCGGTCCACTTTATGTTGAGATCTTATAAGTATGGCCACTTCTTCGTCGATTCCCGCCTCCTTTGCGCCGCGAAAGATTTTGCTAATCAAGCTGCGCCATCACGGTGATATGCTGCTTACCACGCCGGTTATTGAAGCATTGCGCCAGCGCTATCCACAGGCCGAAATAGATGTGCTGCTCTATAAAGAGACGCTGCCGATGCTGCAGGCGCATCCGCATATCCATCAGCTGCGCTTTATCGATCGCAAATGGAAGAACGAGGGAACGCTGGCGCACCTGCGCCATGAAGCGGCCCTGCTTAAGGCAATTCGTCGGGCAGGGTACGATCTGGTCATTAACCTGGCCGATCAGTGGCGCAGCGCGATGATTACCGCCTTTTCCGGTGCACCGGTCAGGATAGGTTTCGCCTACAATAAGCGTCGCAGTGCCTTCTGGCGACAAGCGCATACGCATCTTGTCTCCACCAGCAACCATAGCCAGTTACATACTGTTGAACAGAACCTGGCCGCGCTGCAGCCGCTAAATATACCGTCTTCCGGTTTCCCGGCGGCAATGCACTATAGCGAAAGCGACTGGTCCCATACGCAAGCAATGCTGACGCAAAGCAAGGTGACGCGCCCTTATATCGTTATCCAGCCCACCTCACGCTGGGTTTTTAAATGCTGGGAAGATGACAAAGTGGCCGGCCTTATCGCCGCGCTGGCCTCTGAGCAAACAGATATCGTACTGACGGCCGCGCCGGACAAAAAAGAGTTGGCGATGATCGAACATATTCTCTCGCTGTGCCCGGGTCTGGCGATTTCGCTGGCCGGAAAGCTGACGCTGCCGCAGCTGGCTTCGCTGATCGATCATGCTCGCCTGTTTATCGGTGTGGATTCTGCGCCGATGCATATGGCCGCCGCGCTGGACACGCCCTGCATCGCGCTGTTTGGTCCTACCAAGCTAAAGCAGTGGCGGCCGTGGGGTGACAATAACCGCGTTATCTGGGCTGGCGACTACGCGCCTCTGCCTTCGCCGGACAGCATTAATACCAATACCCAGACTCGCTATCTTTCAGCGATCCCGCTTGATGAGGTGGTCAAAGCCGCAAGGAACTCTCTGCATGAGTAAAGTACGACTGGCTATAGTGCGGCAAAAATACCGCCCGGACGGCGGTGCGGAACGGTTTATTTCGCGAGCGCTGGAAGCGTTGGACGACGACAGCCTGGATCTGAACATCATCACCCGCAGCTGGCAGGGCGAGCCGAAACCGGAATGGCATCTGCACATCTGTAACCCCAAAAAATGGGGGCGCATTTCGCGCGAGCGTGGCTTTGCTTTGGCGGCGCGTGAGTGCTGGCAGCGGGAAGAATTTGATATCGTGCAGAGCCACGAACGCATCGCGGGCTGCGATATTTTTCGTGCTGGCGACGGAGTACATCGCGTCTGGCTGGAGCAAAGAGCGCGCATTGTGTCGCCTGCGCAAAAGCTGCTGACCAGTTTAAGCCCTTATCATCGTTACGTGATGGCGGCAGAAGAAGAGATGTTTCGCTCGCCTGCACTGAAAAAAATCATCTGCAACTCGCTGATGGTGAAAAACGACATCATGCGCTGTTTCCAGGTGCCGGAAGAGAAGTTTGCGGTGATCTATAACGCGATTGATGCGCAGCGCTTTCAGCCGGCTACCCAGGCAGAACGGCAGGCATCACGCGCGGCGTTGCAGCTGCCTGCTGAAGCTAAAGTCTTCATTTATGTCGGTTCTGGTTTTGAACGCAAAGGATTGAAAGCTTCCATTAGCGCGCTGGCCGCTACCGAAGCGCATCTGCTGGTGGTCGGTCAGGATAAGCAGCAGGCCCGTTACCTTAGCCAGGCGCGCGCGCTGGGCTGTGAACAACGTGTCCATTTCGTCGGCGTACAGCACAACGTTATCCCCTATTATCATGCGGCCGATGCGCTGATGCTGCCTACGCTTTACGATCCTTTCCCTAATGTGATTCTGGAAGCGATGGCCTGTGGGTTGCCGGTGATCACCAGCGATACCTGTGGCGGTGCGGAATTTATCGTCAATGGTGAACAGGGCTACGTTTGCGACGCGCTGGATGTCCCGGCGTTGACCGCCGCCGCGCAGGCCGTGCCGCTCAGAAGCGTTGACGCGCGTATGGGCGATGCGGCTCGTGAGCGAGTTCTTCCCTGTTCACCGCAGCGACTGGCAGGCCAGCTTCATGCGCTATATCAACAAGTGTTGCGGCAGGCCTGAGAAGAAGGTATGAGCCTGCACGACTTATCTGCTAACATGCGGTAATGTTTCTCTTTTCCGGCACTTTCTGACGCGAGTCACTCCGTAATTCGTAAACACTGTGATGACAACAATTTATTCCGCCCTGCTCTATCTTATTCAGCCTCTGATTTGGCTCAGGCTCTGGTTACGCGGCAGAAAAGCTCCCGCCTACCGGAAGCGCTGGGCCGAACGCTATGGCTACTGCAAAGGCAAGGTCAAGCCGGACGGTATACTGCTGCACTCCGTTTCTGTCGGCGAGACGCTGGCCGCCGTGCCGCTGGTCAGAGCGCTGCGCCACCGTTATCCCACGATGCCGATTACCGTCACCACCATGACGCCAACCGGATCGGAACGGGCGGCTTCCGCCTTCGGGAAAGATGTTCATCACGTCTATCTGCCTTACGATCTTCCCGGCTCAATGAACCGTTTTCTGGAAAATGTCCGCCCGCGTTTGGTCATCATTATGGAAACCGAGCTGTGGCCAAATATGATCGCACAGCTTCACGCCCGTAAAATCCCGCTGGTCATAGCGAATGCCCGCCTGTCAGAGCGTTCGGCGAAAGGGTACAGCAAGCTTGGTAAATTCATGCAGCGCCTGCTGCAAAAGATCACCCTGATTGCCGCGCAGAATGAAGAAGACGGCGAACGCTTTGTGGCGCTTGGCCTGAAGCGCTCACAGCTGACGGTCACGGGCAGCCTGAAATTTGATATTTCCGTCACGCCTGAGCTGGCGGCCCGTGCGGTAACGCTGCGTCGGCAGTGGGCGCCGCGTCGTCCGGTATGGATCGCCACCAGTACTCATGAAGGCGAAGAAAGCATTGTTCTGGAAGCCCATCGCAAACTTTTGGCGCGCTTTCCCACTCTGCTGCTGATCCTGGTGCCCCGACATCCGGAACGTTTCGACGCCGCGCGTAACATGACGCAAAAAGCAGGCTTCAGCTATACCCTGCGCAGCAGCGGCGAGATCCCTTCCAGTGGTACCCAGGTCGTGATTGGCGATACCATGGGTGAACTGATGCTGCTTTACGGCATTGCCGATCTGGCTTTCGTCGGTGGCAGTCTGGTGGAGCGCGGCGGACACAATCCGCTTGAGGCAGCCGCACACGCTATTCCGGTGCTGATGGGGCCTCATACGTTTAATTTTAAAGATATCTGTGCCCGGCTACAGCAGGCAGATGGCCTGATCACCGTTACCGATGCCGACTCGCTGGATAAAGAGATTGGTACGCTGCTGACCGATGAAGACTATCGTCTTTACTACGGCCGCCATGCGGTAGACGTACTGCACCAGAATCAGGGCGCGCTACAGCGTCTGCTACAGTTACTTGAACCCTATCTGCCACAGCGGAATCACTAAATGCCTTCACGTCAGCGTTTGTCGGTCGTGCTGATCGCTAAAGACGCAGCCGAATTGCTGCCGGAATGTCTGGAGTCCGTAAGCTGGGCCGATGAGATTGTGCTGCTGGATTCTGGCAGCAGCGACGGTACGCCCCAGATCGCCGCGCGTCACGGTGCCAAAGTGTTCCACTCTCACGAGTGGCACGGCTATGGCAAGCAGCGCCAGCTGGCGCAAAGTTATGCCACACATCCGATGATTTTGATGATCGACAGCGACGAACGCGTGACGCCGCCGCTGCGCGCTGCAATTGAAACGGTGCTGCAACAGGCCGCCGCGCCCGCTACGGTTTACAGCCTGGGCCGTCGTAACCTGTTTTTAGGACGTTTTATGCGCCACAGCGGCTGGTATCCAGACCGCGTGACTCGCCTTTATCCACGTGAATACGGCTATAACGATCATCAGGTGCATGAATCTCTGGAAGCCAAAGGCGCACAGGTCGTGGCGCTGAAGGGCGACCTGCTGCATTTAACCTGCCGTGATTTCTCCGCGTTTCAATGGAAGCAGTTTGCCTATGCGGAAGCCTGGGCAAAGCAGCGTCATCATCAGGGAAAAAAATGCGGGCTGTTTTCGATTTTTGCCCATACGCTGGGTGCTTTTCTGAAAACCCTGGTGCTACGCGCCGGATTTCTGGATGGCAAACAGGGCTGGCTGCTTGCCGTGGTTAACGCACAGTACACGTTCAATAAATATACGGCGCTTTGGGCGCTGAACCACTCTTCTCACGCTTCCGGCAAAGGCGGCTTATGAGCACAAAAGCGATCTATCCCGGCACCTTCGATCCCATGACCAACGGTCATCTGGATATTGTCACGCGCGCCGCGTCGATGTTTGACCATATCATTCTGGCTATCGCCGCCAGCCCCAGTAAAAAGCCAATGTTCTCGCTGGATGAACGCGTGGCGCTGGCGCAGCAGGTGGTGGCGCATTTGCCGAATGTGGAAGTGGTAGGATTCAGCGATCTGATGGCGAATTTCGCGCGGGATCGGCAGGCTAACGTATTGGTACGCGGCCTGCGAGCGGTTTCCGATTTCGAATATGAAATGCAGCTGGCGCAGATGAATCGCCACCTGCTGGCGGAACTTGAAAGCGTATTTCTGATGCCTTCAGAAAAATATTCTTTTATCTCTTCAACACTGGTTAAAGAGGTGGCGCGCCATCACGGCGACGTCAGGGCTTTCCTGCCGTCGTCGGTGCACAGCGCGCTGCTGGCAAAGCTGTCTGCCTGACCTATTTTTGACAGGTGGGGCAATAGAAGGTGCTGCGCTGCGCATGTTTAGCGCCTACGATAGGCGTGGCGCAGACGCGACAGGGTTCCCCGGCACGACCATAAACCTGTAGCTGCTGTGCGAAATAGCCCGGCTTGCCGTCCGATTGCAGGAAATCACGCAGCGTGGTGCCGCCCTGTTCAATCGATCGCAGCAGCACCGCCTTGATCGTCTCCGTCAGCAGTACAACCTCTTCCCTCGTCAATGCCATTGCCGGTCGATCGGGATGGATCCCGGCGGCAAACAGCGATTCGCTGGCATAGATGTTGCCAACGCCTACCACCAGCTTGT
>NZ_DALZCD010000079.1:14769-15458 GCF_031978025.1 Erwinia sp. | reverse complement strand
TGGCGTAGTGTCGATTAAAGATGATGAAGCGCGTATCAACTGCCTGGTTCGCTCGCTGATCGACAGCGGCAAAGAATATCTGGTGGAAACGCTGACGGCACTCGGCGACCTGGCGGGCGCGAAAACCGTGGCCAAAGGCAGCTATCCTGGCTGGCAGCCCGATGCCTCTTCACCGGTGATGGCGCTGGTAGAAGAAACGTACAAAAAGCTGTTTAACAAAGCACCCAATATTCAGGTGATCCACGCGGGTCTGGAGTGCGGCCTGTTTAAAAAACCGTACCCGGACATGGATATGGTTTCGATTGGCCCAACCATCACCGGCCCGCACTCGCCGGACGAGCAGGTGCATATCGGCAGCGTTGGCCTGTACTGGCAGCTGCTGACCGCGCTGCTGAAGGCGATCCCGGCTAAGTAAAATCCAGCAGGCGAAGCACTACGCTTCGCCTGTTTTTTACGGCTCGCATCGGCGTCAGGGCACCCTGCTTGCCGTACGCTGGTTGCGTACAGCGTCTCTCAGAGAAGAGACGATAAGCAGTGATATTTTAGCGCAACGCAGATAACGTCAGCGACGCTTTAAAGAAGAAGTGATAAGTAGTAAAGCTTTAGCGTAATGCAGATTGTGTAAGCGTATGCCTAAAGAAGAAGCGATAAGCAGTAAGCCTTAGCGTAATACAGATTTTGTAAGCGGT
>NZ_DALZCD010000079.1:0-14669 GCF_031978025.1 Erwinia sp. | reverse complement strand
TTAAAGGAGAAGCGATAAGCAGTAAAGCCTTATCATAATGCAGATTGCGTAAGCGTATGCCTAAAGAAGAAGCGATAAGCAGTAAGCCTTAGCGTCGTAATACAGATTTTGTAAGCGGTGCCTTAAAGAAGAAGCGATAAGCAGTAAGCCTTAGCGTAATACAGATTTTGTAAGCGGTGCCTTAAAGGAGAAGCGATAAGCAGTAAAGCCTTATCATAATGCAGATTGCGTAAGCGCATGCCTAAAGAATAAGCGATAAGCAGTAAGCCTTAGCGTAATACAGACGTCAGCGGCATCTTACAGACCCAGCAATAATTGCCTTTCCAGCTGCGGATTCAGCAACGTCACGTGCAGCCCCACCAGACGCACCCCTCGCCCCGTTCGCCGCTCTTCCCACGTTTTTTTCGCCACGGCGATCAGATCGTCTTTATTCAATACGGGCCAAACATGCTCCTGGGTTGTCTGCTGAAAATCATCAAACTTCAGCTTAACGCCCTGCCTTGCGATCAGCAGATCGGGCTTAATGACTTTTAACCGCCGCTCCAGCTCCGCGTACAAAAAATCAATAATTTCCAGGCAGGCGTCCCATTCATGAATATCGGCCGACAGCGTGCGCTCCACGCCCAGCGATTTACGCAGGCGGTCCGTCACCACTTCGCGCTCGTCAATGCCGTTACAGCGTTCCCACAGTACGCGGCCAAACTTGCCGAAACGTTTTAGCAGCGCAGCCAAATCCGTTTTCTGCACGTCAGCACAGGTGTGCAGCCCCAGCTCCTCCAGCTTTTTCGCCGTCACCTTACCCACGCCGGGAATTTTCGCCAGCGGCAGCGTCAGTAAAAATTGCGGCAGCGCCTCTGGCGTAATCACAAACTGGCCATCCGGCTTGTTCATATCCGAAGCGATCTTGGCGACGAATTTAATGGGCGCCACGCCGGCCGACGCGGTGAGATCCAGCTCGCGTGCGATAGTCTGCCGGATCTCTCGCGCCATCAGCGTGGCAGAGCCGTGGCAGTACGGGCTGTCGGTGACATCCAGGTAGGCTTCGTCCAGCGACAGCGGTTCGATCAGAGAGGTATAGCGCGAGAAAATTTCCCGAATATGCGCGCTGGCTTCTTTATAGGCGTCAAAACGGCCGGGGATCACGGTCAGATGCGGGCAAAGCTTAAGGGCCGTTGCGGTCGCCATCGCGCTGTGCACGCCAAATTTTCTGGCGGGATAGTTAGCGGTGCTGATTACGCCGCGCTTAAGCTGGCTGCCGCCAATGGCAATAGGGATATCTCGCAGGCTGGGATTATCGCGCATCTCCACCGCGGCATAGAAGCAGTCCATATCTACATGTATAATCTTGCGCATTCGCCCCTCCACCAGCACTGGATAAGTATACAGGCGGCGAGCGCATTTTCAACAGGTTAACGGGCTGCCGAAGCGCAGCGGCAGCGGGCTGGCGCAACTTTTCTCGGTTTTTTCTACGCCGCTCTCTTGATAAAAAAATAGACAATGCTAATGTGACGCAGCTTTTACGGATATTTCCGAAACTGCAAGGCAACCACGTCTTCGGACGGCGTATCAACCCTACTATCAAGGGAACCAGAATGGGCAAAATCGCACTGCTGTTTGCGATGTTTTTTCTGCCAGCCGTTGTTTTCGCCAGCGCTCCGGTCGCACCGATCGCTCCCCTGGCACCGGTAAGCAAAGAGTTAAAGAAGCAGTTACTCGGTACCCCCGTCTATATTCAGATCTTCAAAGAAGAACGCACGCTGGAGCTGTATGGCAAAATCGGCACCGAATATCGGCTGCTCGACAGTTACCGTATCTGTAATTTCTCTGGTGGGTTAGGCCCTAAACGTCGCCAGGGCGATTTTAAAAGTCCGGAAGGTTTTTATAGCGTGGGGCTTTCCCAGCTGAAGCCGGACAGTCGCTTTTATCGCGCGATTAATACGGGATTCCCGAACGACTATGACCGCCAGCAGGGTTATGAAGGGAAGTATCTGATGATCCACGGCAGCTGCGTTTCTATCGGCTGCTACGCCATGACCGATGCCAATATTGATGATATTTATCATTATGTCGAAGCGGCACTGCGCAACGGCCAGCCGCGCGTGGCCGTCAGCATCTATCCGTTCCGCATGACCGACAGCAACCTGCAGCGCCATCGCTATTCGGTTTACTACAGCTTTTGGCAGCAGCTCCAGCCCGGTTACGCCGAGTTTGTGAAAAACCATCAGCCCCCGGCGATGGGCGTCAGTGGCGGCAAGTACGTGCTGAACGGCTCACTGCTGAACAGCACGCCCGCCAACCAGTCAGCGCTGGCGCTCTCCGAGGCAAAATAACGCCCAGTCACCTGGCGCGATTTTGTGCCAGGTTTCGTTGCCCGTTAAGGGCTGAGTGGCGATAACCGTGACCACGTCATCCGGCGTGGTCTGCTTCTGAAAGTCTATTTCCACATCCTGATCCAGCAGCGTCGCCTTGCCAAACGGTGCACGCCGCGTGATGCAGAACAGATTGGTCGAGCAGAACGCCATCAGATAGCGGCCATCCGACAGCAGCATATTAAACACGCCCTTTTCCCGCAGTTCCGTCGCCAGCTCGGCAATATAGCGAAAGACAGCCGGCCAGTTTCCCGGCGTGCGCGGGTAGCGCGTGGTCAGCTTGTGTAGCAGCCAGCAGAACGCCTGTTCGCTGTCTGTCTCGCCTATCGGCCGGAACGGGCCGGTGTCCAGCCCCCGGTAGCCTTTCAGCTGGCCGTTATGCGCGTAGGTCCAGTTGCGTCCCCACAACTCACGGGTAAAAGGATGCGTATTTTCGAGTGACACCTCACCCCGGTTCGCCTGACGAATATGTGCCACCACCGAGCAGGATTTGATGGGGTACTCCTGCACCAGGCGCGCTATTGGCGAATTAAAGCTGGGCTGCGGATCTTTAAACGTCCGGCAGCCTTTTCCCTCGTAAAAGGTGATCCCCCAGCCATCCTTGTGCGGGCCGGTTTTTCCGCCGCGCTGCACAAGCCCGGTAAAGCTGAAACAGATGTCCGTAGGGACATTCGCGCTCATCCCGAGCAGTTCGCACATAGCCGTTCCTCGCGTCAGTTATTTCGCCATCTCTTTTTCAATCAGCAGGATCAGGATATGAATAACTTTAATATGGATCTCCTGAATGCGATCGGCATAGCCAAAGTGCGGCACACGAATTTCCACGTCGGCGGTTCCGGCCATTTTGCCACCGTCTTTACCGGTCAGGGTAACCACCTTCATGCCCTGCTCGCGCGCCGCCTCTACCGCTTTAATCACATTAGCAGAGTTACCGGAAGTCGAAATGCCCAGCAGCACGTCGCCCGCGCGGCCTACGGCCTGGACGTAGCGGGAAAAGATGTGATCGTAACCGAAATCGTTACCTACGCAGGAGATGTGGCTGACGTCGGAGATGGCGATCGCCGGATAGCCCGGACGGTTGTCGCGGTAGCGGCCGGTCAGCTCTTCAGCGAAATGCATGGCATCGCAGTGAGAACCGCCGTTGCCGCAGGAAAGCACCTTGCCGCCCGCTTTAAATGAATCCGCCAGCAGCACCGCAGCGCGTTGAATAGCATGGATATTGGCGTCCTCGCTGAGGAAATGATTGAGCGTGTCCTGTGCTTCACTCAGCTCGGCGCGAATGATGTCCTGATACATAGGGAGAGTCCTTTTAGGTGAGGTCTGCGGCAGTTTAGCAAGTTGCCGCGCGGGCGAAAAGCGCCCTGCCCGCCCACGCGCTGCTTTGCCCGGTGTCGGTCACGCTTTGTGAGCCAGGTTGTAATTATCATGTAAATAGATTGATAAAGAAAATCATCTCTATTAGATCTATAACCAACAGGTCAGACCTCTTACAACTTACGGAGCGATGGTTATGATGGTTTTCAGTTGCGTGGCGACAATTTTGCTGATTGGCGCGCTGTTTTATCACCGTGTTAACCTGCGGCTGGCGAGCGTGCTGGTGCTGCTCTGGACAGCAGCGTGGGCGATAGCACATGTCTGGACGCCCTGGCTGCTGCTGCCGCTGGCGCTTATCCTGCTGCCTTTCAATCTTCTGTCGCTGCGGCAGACGCTTTTCTCCCGGCCAATGCTGAAGACTTTCCAGAAAGTGATGCCGCCGATGTCACGTACGGAAAAAGAAGCCATCGAAGCCGGTACCACGTGGTGGGAAGGCGACCTGTTTCGCGGGCAGCCGGACTGGAAAAAACTGCATGACTACCCGCAGCCCAGGCTGACGCCGGAAGAACAGGCTTTTCTGGACGGCCCGGTAGAAGAGGCCTGTCGACTGGCCAATGATTTCCAGATAACTCACGAGATGGCCGACTTGCCGCCGGAGCTGTGGGCCTACCTGAAAGAACAGCGCTTCTTCGCTATGATCATCAAAAAAGAGTACGGCGGCCTTGAGTTTTCCGCTTATGCCCAATCGCGTGTGCTGCAAAAGCTGGCTGGTGTTTCAGGGATCCTGGCGATTACCGTGGGCGTGCCCAACTCGCTTGGCCCGGGCGAACTCCTACAGCACTACGGCACCGACGACCAGAAAGATTATTATCTTCCTCGCCTGGCTCGCGGCCAGGAGATCCCCTGCTTTGCATTGACCAGCCCGGAAGCGGGTTCCGACGCGGGCGCGATTCCGGATATCGGCGTAGTGTGCCGGGGCGAATGGCAAGGCCAGCAGGTGCTGGGAATGCGGCTGACCTGGAACAAGCGCTATATTACGCTGGCGCCGGTCGCCACGGTGCTGGGCCTGGCGTTTAAACTTTCCGACCCTGAACATCTGCTGGGTGAAAAAGAAGAGCTGGGTATTACCTGTGCCCTTATCCCAACCCAGACGCCGGGCGTGGAGATAGGTAAACGTCACTTTCCGCTTAACGTGCCGTTCCAGAACGGCCCTACGCGCGGTAACGCTATTTTTGTTCCGATTGATTATATTATCGGCGGCCCGGCGATGGCCGGCCAGGGCTGGCGGATGCTGGTAGAATGCCTTTCAGTTGGACGTGGCATCACGCTGCCGTCCAATTCGACCGGCAGCCTGAAAAGCATTGCGCTGGCTATCGGCGCCTATGCCCATATCCGGCGTCAGTTCCGTCTGCCTATCGGCAAGATGGAAGGGATCGAAGAGCCGCTGGCACGTATCGCCGGAAATGCCTACGTGATGGATGCGGCCGCCTCATTGATTACCAGCGGTATCATGCAGGGCGAGAAACCGGCGGTGCTGTCCGCTATCGTAAAATATCACTGCACCCATCGTGGCCAGCGCGCCATTATGGACGCAATGGATATCGCAGGCGGTAAAGGTATTATGTTGGGCAAAGGTAACTTCCTCGCCCGTGCCTATCAGGGCGCGCCGATCGCCATTACCGTTGAAGGCGCAAATATTCTGACCCGCAGCATGATTATTTTCGGTCAGGGAGCTATCCGCTGCCACCCTTATATTCTGGCGGAAATGGCGGCGGCGCAGGATCATAATCTGCACGCCTTCGACCAGGCGCTGTTCCATCATGTTGGCCATGTCGCCAGCAATATGTTGCGCAGCCTGTGGCTCGGCCTGACCGCGGGTCGTACCAGTAAGGCGCCGACACGCGATGCGACCCGCCGTTATTATCAGCATCTGAATCGAATCAGTGCCAATCTGGCGCTGCTGTCCGATATGTCAATGTCGGTGCTGGGCGGTAGCCTGAAACGTCGTGAACGCATCTCTGCGCGCCTTGGCGACGTGCTCAGCCAGCTTTATCTCGCGTCCGCCACGCTGAAGCGTTACGAAGACGAAGGTCGCAACGAAGCCGATTTACCGCTGGTGCACTGGGGCGTGCAGGATGCGCTGAATCAGGCTGAAACCGCGATGGAGGATCTGCTGCGTAACTTCCCTAATTCACTGGTCGCTGGTCTGATGCAGGCTGTTGTCTTCCCACTGGGCCGCCACTGTCGCGCCCCGTCTGACCGTCTTGACCACCAGCTGGCGCGTATTCTGCAAATTCCTTCGGCGACCCGTTCTCGCTTAGGGCGCGGCCAGTATCTGACTCCGGGCGAAAATAATCCGGTCGGCCAGCTTGAAGAGGCGCTGCAGGACGTGATGGCCGCAGAAGTTATTCACGACAGGTTGAATAAAAAGGCGAAAAAACCGCTCTCTTTCACCCGCCTGGACAAGCTGGCGCAAAAAGGCCTGCAGGAAAAATGGCTGACGAGCGAAGAAGCCGCCGTGCTGACGCGAGCCGAGGCCAGTCGTTTGCGTTCTATTAACGTTGACGAGTTCGCCGCTGATGAGTTGGCAACCCAGCCGGTAAAGGCGCAAGAGGATAACCAGCCGGAACGGACGGAGAGAAGCCAGCCGCAGACAGAGACCACACCAAGGAAAACGGAAGCCGCCTGAATGAGATGAGCGGCGATCGACGGGCGGCCAACCAGAAAGGGGGCAGCCTGCCACAGTAAGCAAGGGGACCGGTTATAACCGGTCCCCTTTTTTGTCCGATCCTTCCTGCTCCGTTTCCCTGAGCCGCATTTAAAATATCAGCTGAGTAAAAGGAGAAAAAACGTGCATCAGGCCGAAAATGAATTAGTCACGCTGCTTCATCAAAAGGCATTAAAAACCTTCCCAGGCATGACCATGGCGCTCGGCAAAGGGGATAAAATCATCTGGCAGGCAGCAGCGGGCTACGCGGATGCGAAAAATCACGTTAAGAGCGTGCCTGAAACGCAATTTGGTATCGGCAGCATTACCAAGGTTTTTGTGGCGGTCATCGTCCTTCAGCTGGTCGAAGAAGGTCTGCTATCGCTGGACGATCCCCTTTCAAACTGGCTGAAAAAGAACAGGCTGGCCGGTATTGCGAATGCCGAAAGCGTGTCCGTCAGGCAGTTGCTTTCCCACTATTCCGGCATACCCAGCTGGGAAAACCAGCCGTTATGGATTTCTGCCGCACGTGGGCAGCAGGCCAGACCGAATAAGATATGGTTGCCAGATGAAAGTCTTGATTATATTCGGGGCACAAACGCACTCTGCCTGCCGGGCGAAGCGTTTAACTATTCCAACAGCAACTTCACATTATCAGGATTGCTGATTGAAGCGGTCACTGCCCATTCTTTCGAGGAGGCATTGCGCAGAAGGATTATTCACCCGCTTTTGCTGAAAAGCACTTTCCTTGCCGCAGGGGGAGCTTTGGATAGCGGAAATATGTCCAGACGATTCCATCAGCGGGACGCGCACTTTATCAGAAACGCCGGAATAGCAGACGCCTTTACGCCAGCACCGAATAATATGTTGGACGTTTCCGCCATTAACCTGTCCGCTGAATGGGCGGCCGGAGGCATAGTTTCTACGGCCCGGGACGTCATGACTTTTATGCTGGCACTGAAAAACGGCAAATTGCTTCAGGTTGAAAGCATGACGGAAATGCAGCGATGGCTTCCGGCCGATGGCGCAGAAATGGGATTGAGCCTGTTCAGGACAGACACCGATGATGGTGTGGTCATAGGACACGGTGGGAACGTCCTCGGTGCCAGCGCCTGCGTAGGTTGGTATGAAGAGACTGACTGTGCGATCGCTATCCTCACCAATGTAGGTTCCATGCACGCGGCGCCTGAAGCTGACTGTGCGAGCCTGTTTTTCAAACAATCAGCAGTAGGGAAACTGGCTCAGGCGATCGCCTCTCGTCATTAATTCGCCCTGAAAAGCACCACACCGCCAGCACATTCCGCCCCTACTCTGCACCGTTAAGCCAAAGGCACCGCGTCACTCCGCACGGCGAAACGCGGTACAGCCTCAAAAATTACAGGTATAATCCCTGAATTCTTTAACAGCCTCAGAAACGACAATGACGAAACTTACCTTACAAGAGCAGATGCTAAAAGCGGGCTTAGTCACCAGCAAAAAAATGGACAAGGTCCAGAGAACGGCTAAGAAATCACGGGTTCAGGCTCGCGAGGCAAGAGCGGCCGTGGAAGAAAATAAAAAAGCCCAGCTTGAGCGCGATAAGCAGCTAAACGAGCAGCAAAAACAGGCGGCGTTATCCAAAGAGTATAAAGCTCAGGTGAAGCAGCTTATTGAGATGAACAGAATCGTCATCTCAAGAGGGAATATTGATTTTAACTTCACGGATAACAATCTTATTAAGAAAATCACCGTGGATAAGATTACGCAGGCACAGCTGACAAGTGGTCGTCTTGCCATAGCGCGCCTGGTAAATGACAACGGCGAGCATCACTATGCCATCATTCCCGCGAGCGTAGCCGACAAAATTGCGCAGCGTGATGCCAGCAGCATTGTATTAAACAGCACGCTGAGTCAGGAAGAGCAGGACGAAGAAGATCCGTACGCCGACTTTAAAGTGCCTGACGATCTGATGTGGTAATAAACGGCGGGTTGACGGTCAGCGTTATCTGACCTCGCCTGCCGTCTTTAGTCTCGCGCCGACAGGCGAATCGCTTTCAGAAAGGGCTGGCGTGGCGGACTTCCATCCGCTCTTCGCTAACGGGATGCACAAAATGCAGTTCGCTGGCGTGCAGCATCATACGCGGTGTCCGTTCGGTGCCGGGCAGCAGACGGCCGCCATAAAGATCGCATCCCCAGATAGGGTGCCCCAACAGCTGGCAGTGAATGCGGAGTTGATGGGTGCGCCCGGTTTCCGGCATCAGCCGTACTCGCGTCAGCGGCAGTGACGTCCCGTCTTCCTGCTCATGGTAAAAACGCTCAACGACCCGATAGCCAGAGCGGGCAGGTTTGCCCCTGATCGCGCTGATCGACATCAGTGGGAACAGCGCCGAATCTTTGGCAATCGCGGCATCTATCACGCCTTCGTCCTCGCGCAGATGCCCGCAAAGTAGCGCGCTGTACACCTTGGTCACGGTACGCTGGCTGAACTGCTGGCAGAGCGCGGCATTGATTGCCTTATTGCGGGCTATCACCATCAGTCCGGACGTGCCGAAATCCAGACGGTGAACCAAGGTACAGTCGGGAAACCGCTTTACCAGCCGGTAATGCACTGAATCCCTGTTTTGCGGGTTTTTCCCCGAGAGGCTCAGCAACCCGGCGGGTTTATCAATCAGCACCAGATGGTCATCCTGATAAAGGATCGCTATTTCGTCATGGCACGGCGGAGCAATAAACGTATCGGAAATCACAGGCATCAGGTCACCGCACGAGGAATGGCTGCGGATAATAGCGAACTTTCCGCTCGCTGACGACTCTGTTGGTGAAGGCTCTTTTCCGGCGTATCCGCCCGTTGGTTTTCCTTCCTCGCCGACGCTTCGCTTTTGCCCGCCTCGCAGAGCCGAAAATTATCGTCCAGACTTAAAGCAAAGGCATAGTCTGCGCGAGCATTGTGCTTTACACTGCGCGCTGCAAAAATTGAGTAGATAAACGATTAAGTAGGCGGTAACGGCGATGAACGGAACAATCACAACCTGGTTTAAAGATAAAGGCTTTGGATTCATCAAAGATGAAAACGGCGATAACCGTTATTTTCATGTGATTAAGGTCGCCAACCCAGACCTGATTAAGAAAGATGCGGTGGTGACGTTTGAACCCACCACCAACAGCAAGGGCCTGTCGGCCTATGCGGTGAAGGTCGCCCCGGAAAGCAAATATCTCTTTATTGCAGGCGAACGCCTGAAGCTTACCGCCATCAAATCCTATGTGGTTTTCAGCGAAGAAGTGCCTGTCGATGCCCGCATTGATAAAGAAAACCCGGTGCTGTCGGTGGGCGTTCTGATGAGCAGCATCCGGCCAAAATCATCGGTTAAACCGGGTGAAATGCGCTCGCTGAAAAAACTGGCGATTACCACTTTCCAGGGCGCGACGCTGATTTTCACGGCAGATGAAATTGATATCGATGCGACGGTGAAACTGCTTAAGGTGTAAAATCAGTCGACGCTATAAATAGCGCGTCACCCCGCTGGCCGCCCTGAACGTTAAGCACAGGGCGAAACTGGCGGTTTTGCCCGCGCTAATCTGCGATGTTGGTCTGGTCGGGCCCCAGGCTGGCGTACCGGAGTCTCTCTTCTGTCATAAGCCCCCCTTTGCCAGCCGGTCCTTTTCTCTTTAGCTGACAGCAACAAACGAAGATGCGCTCGGGTAAACAGGAAAATCTACTCGCAGCGGCCTGCAGCAACCGTTCAGGTTGCGCCTGAAAAATGGCGTAAGCCACGCCTGTTACCCCCCCCTGCTTAACGCCTCAGCCGTTCTGCCGTACTCGTGCAATCAGCGCATCAATGTTTTCCACACGCTCGGCGGCCAGTATCAGCGTTCTGCCCAGCGTTATCGCCTGGCGAATGCACTCCACTTTCATCGCTTCATCCTGAATGGTGCCGATATCGGCAACCTGCGACATGCCGACGGTACGACGGATCAACTCTGTTCCGCAGTAGCCCAACGTATCGCGCCAGACTTTATTCAGAAACCCGGCGGCGTAGCCTGGATAAGCCAGCGCGCGATCGCGTGACTTTTCGGCGGCCAGTGACAGAAAACCTTCAGCAAAGCTCTGCCAGGTTATCCGCACCTCTTCCAGACGTTTCTCCCTCGCGTCAGCCGCTTCACGCGGAGCCAACAGGCCGGGGAGCGCGCAATAATTGAGCAGGAGATTACCTAACGCGCTGCCGACGTCAAAGCCCATCGGGCCGTAAAAACCAAATTCCGCATCAATAACCTTCAGGCTGTTTTCAGTGACAAAAATCGACCCGCTGTGCACGTCGCCATGCAGCAGCGCTTCCGCATGGGACAAAAAATGGTGTTTAAGGGCGGCAACTTTATGCCGCAGCTCATCATCGGTACGGAGCTGGGCCACCAGCGGCTCTACAGCCCGGGGATAGCCGTTGCGCTCATGGATTTCATAAGGCTCATTGAAGAAAAGTTCTTCCGTAATGCCGCACATTTCGGGGTTGGTAAAACGGATAACATCGGCTTTTTTCTTATCAGGAGCCTGATAAAAATCGGAAGTATGGAACAGCGTTTGCGCCAGATATTCGCCCAGCTGCGCGGCGGCCTGCGGGTAAGGAATGCCTTTTATCTGCTCCCCGCGCCAGATGGCGTGGCTGGAAAGATCTTCCAGCACCATGACCGCCAGCTCAGGATCGTAATGCAGCATTTTTACCGTATGTGCCGGGCAGAGCTTACCGTGAATTTGCAGCACTTCGGCCTCGATGCGGGCGCGATCGAGCGTTAACGGCCAGGATTCACCCACGCAGCGCACGTAGGGTAAGGCCTGCTTGATGATAACCCGGCTGACGTCGTCACAATCGAAGATTTTAAAAACCAGGTTAAGGTTTCCGTCGCCAATTTCCTGCGAACTGACCAGGCTTTGCGGGTCGGCGAGGCCGCCAAATTCACGGGCATATTCCACGGCATCAGCTGCGGTGAACGTACGATATTGCGACATTAACTCACCCTCCAACGGTTATCTTGCCTGCTGCCTGTTGCGGAACGGGCCGTTCAGACGTCTATACATCCACCAAGCATGTTGGCACAATATGACCTGACCATGCAACCGGGATTTAACCTTCATGCAAACACTGAGTACAACCAGCCTACAAGTTCGTGACAACCAGCTCTGGATCCTTGACCAGCAGGCGCTGCCGCAAAAGAAAATCTGGTGTGCGACGCCGGATGTTGCGGCGCTGGTCGATCATATTAAAACGCTGCGGGTGCGCGGCGCGCCGCTGATTGGGCTTTCAGCCAGCCTGCTGCTGGCCCTGCTGGCAGAAAACGGGATGCCTCAACCGGCGCTGATCGAGGCGCTGGAAGTGCTACGCGCCTCGCGCCCTACCGCCGTAAACCTGATGAACAATCTGGATCGGATGAAGCTGGCGCTGGCGCAGGAACATTATGTCACCGCGCTGACTTTCGAGGCGTTACGCCTGGTAGAGGAAGATAAAGTGCTGTGCGACAACATCGCGGCGGCAGGCGCCAGGCTAATCAAACCGCGCAGCCGCCTGCTGACTCATTGTAATACCGGGGGGCTGGCAACGGCTGGCGTTGGCACCGCCCTGGGCGTGATAGCGCGTGGCTGGCAGGAAGGCCGGGTGGAAAAGGTGTGGGTAGATGAGACGCGCCCGTTATTACAGGGCGGCCGCCTGACGGCATGGGAGCTGGGTGAGCTGGGCGTGCCCTACAGGCTTATCTGCGACAGCATGGCAGCAAGCCTGATGGCGAAAAACCAGGTGGATGCCGTTTGGGTCGGCGCAGATCGTATCGCCGCGAATGGCGATGTGGCGAACAAAATTGGCACCTACAGTCTGGCAGTACTGGCCCGCTACCATAACGTTCCCTTCTACGTAGCCGCACCGCATACCACGCTGGATGCCCACTGTCCCAATGGCGACGCGATCCCGATTGAACAGCGTGCCGCCAGCGAGGTTACGGGTGTAGCCGGGAGCTTTGGCGAAGTGCAGTGGGCGCCCCAGGACGCACAGGTTTATAATCCGGCCTTTGATGTTACGCCGGCTTCGCTGATTAGCGGCTGGGTGTTGGATACGGGCGTAGTCACGCCAGCCCAGATAGAAGCAGGGATTTTTCAGCCAGCGGGTTAAGGCTGTGCTCCCGGGAGAGGGCCGCTGATTCGATTTAACCAAGTCAGGCGGCCTTTAGCGATGGCATGGTGGCACGCGTGCTGAAGTGCGAAATAGCTTTCCCAGCAGGAGGTCACGGTGGAAGCGAGTTCCTTTTACCATCGGCCTTATGCGAATTCGCGCCAGGGCTGTGTTTGCCCACCCAATAAAAAAAGCGGGCCCTGAACGCTCCGCTGCCTCAACTCAGACAGCGCATTGCTCAGAACCCGCTCTTGCCGCGAGTCACCGCTATCAGGCGTAGCCGTAGCTCATCAGACGCTGATAGCGACGGTCCAGCAGCTCTTCTTTAGTCAGCTCGTCCAACTCGGCCAGATCGGCCAGCAGCTGTGCCTTCATCGAAGCGCCTATCACCAGCGGATTGCGATGCGCGCCACCCAGCGGTTCCGGGATCACCGTATCGATCAGCTTCAGTTCCTTCAGACGCGGAGCGATAATGCCCATTGCTTCTGCGGCCAGCGGCGCTTTATCCGCGCTTTTCCACAGAATGGACGCACAGCCTTCCGGCGAAATCACCGAGTAGGTGCTGTACTGCAGCATATTCACTTTGTCGCCCACGCCGATCGCCAGCGCGCCGCCAGAGCCCCCTTCGCCAATCACGGTACAGATAACCGGCACGGTCAGGCCAGACATCTCACGCAGGTTACGTGCGATAGCCTCGGACTGCCCACGCTCTTCAGCGCCCACGCCCGGATAAGCACCCGGCGTGTCGATAAAGGTGATGATCGGCATATTAAAGCGCTCGGCCATTTCCATCAGGCGCAGTGCCTTACGGTAACCTTCCGGTGCCGGCATACCAAAGTTACGACGGATCTTCTCTTTGGTCTCGCGACCTTTCTGATGACCAATGATCATCACCGGACGACCTTCCAGGCGAGCAATCCCGCCAACGATAGCCTTGTCGTCCGCGTAAGCGCGATCGCCAGCCAGCTCGTCGAAATCGGTAAAGACATTACGGACATAGTCCAGCGTATAAGGACGCAAAGGGTGACGCGCCAGCTGCGCGATCTGCCATGCACCTAAATCGGAGAAGATTTTACGGGTCAGCTCCACGCTTTTTTCGCGCAGACGCTGAATCTCTTCATCCAGATTAATATCCAGTTTTTCATCCTGACGGCCAACCGACTTCAGCGAGTCAATTTTCGCTTCAAGTTCTGCGATTGGCTGTTCGAAATCCAGGTAATTAAGACTCATAATATTCCTGTTTTAGTCAAACTCCAGTTCCACCTGCTCCGACCCGATCAGTGACCGCAGGTCGTTTAATAAACGATCGCTGGGCGATACGCGCCACGCTGCGCCAAAACGCAACCTCGCTCGCGCATCCTCTCTCTGGTAATAGAGATGAACCGGAATAGTCCCCGAACGATAAGGTTCCAGGGATTGGCGGAGACGGTTTAAAAGCTGGTCATCAATTTGCCTGTCCGTCAGCGAGATAGCAAGCCCGCGAGCATATTTTTCACGGGCTTCATCAATGTCCATCACATCGCGAGCGGTCATTTTAAGCCCGCCGCTGAAGTCATCGAAGCTGACCTGTCCGCTGACGATCAGGATACGGTCTTTTTCCAGCAAATGCTGGAACTTATCAAGTGCATCGGTGAAGAGCATCACTTCCAGACGACCAGAGCGATCGTCCAGCGTACAAATACCGATACGGTTTCCGCGTTTTGTTACCATTACGCGAGCCGCCACCACCAGACCTACGGCCATGGTCATTTTGCCACGTTCGGTCGGGTGCATGTCTTTCAGGCGCATTCCTCCCACGTAGCGCTCGATCTCTTTCAGATACTGATTAATCGGGTGCCCGGTTAAGTAAAGCCCTAAGGTTTCTCTTTCGCCATCCAGCCTGACCTGCTCCGGCCACGGCGTCACGTCGGCATAAGATTTTTCAATCTGCTCCGGCTCATCAGCCAGCACGCCGAACATATCCGCCTGACCAATAGCCTCGGCTTTGGCATGTTGATCCGCTGCTTTCAGCGCATCGTTCAGCGCGCTCATCAGGGCCGCGCGATGAGGCCCAAGCCGGTCGAACGCGCCGGACATAATCAGCTTTTCCAGTACTCGCCGGTTAAGCTTTTTGGTATCGGTGCGGGCGCAAAGATCGAACAGTTCCCGGAA
>NZ_DALZCD010000078.1:0-15516 GCF_031978025.1 Erwinia sp. | reverse complement strand
CATAGCCCTTTGTGCTGCGGCCACTGCCGCCCGCCCGGGCGGCCTCCTGTGCCTGAATAAAGCGCGTATGCGCGCGGAAAGGGTTAGTCACGGGTTACGCTCCGGCGCTCGGGTTAGCTCCGGCGGCGGTTGAGTCACCTGCGCCGCTCATGGACTTGACCACGCTGGCCGCCACGGCGGCGATGCGGGCGATTTCCGCTTCGCTCATTTCGCCCGGTTCTTTTTCCGGCTCCTGCTCCAGCAGCTCGATGTTTTCCACCAGGCAGGTGCAGTCGTAGTCCTCGACCACGTAAGCCTCGTTGACCGACTCAAGGTTTTCGATGCGGTCACGCTTCGGGTTGTCGATGATGGAGCGGCGGCGTGTTTCTTCCTGCCAGTAGATGGACAGATTATCCAGGCGGGTGATCAGCAGCGCATTTGCAGGGAAGTACGGCGCACGGACTGCCTGCAGGCCACCGATGCGCTTCTGGCTAATGATCAGATCAGCGGCCAGCGCTTCGGTGTTGGGCTGGCTCTGATTGACCAGCGGGAAATACTTGTCAGCCAGCAGCTGGCGTCCGCAGATCACTACCAGTTCGGTGTCGTCTTGATACTGAACGCCGATTTTTTCCGATACAGCACCCATCACCACTGCGTCCAGGTTACGGAACAGGCCGTTTTTACCCACGGTGATTTTGTCCGACACCACCTTGCCGTCGTCACCGATGTGCTGACCCAGCACCTGCGCCGGTTTTTCCTGGCGGATTTTTTCCAGCCAGCCGATATTCACGTCCTGCAGCAGCGGGTTTTGTACGCGGTTGGAGGTTTTCTCACGCTTCAGGCCGTTGAAACCGATCATGATGCGGTCCAGCGCCTGGCGCTTCACGATGGCGTCGCGGATGCGCACCTGGAAATCGCTGAACTTCGCCCACATGTCCAGCTTTGAATAAGGCAGCGCCGTGTCAAAGTTGGTCTGCGTACATTTGTAGCCGTCGCCGTCGATGTAGGTCGGATCGGTCGGCTCACGCTCTTTCTGGGTGGTATCGGTGGTGCCCGCAATGGTGGTCCCGATTCCCAGCCCCAGCCGTTCGCCGCTCTGCTCACTGACCGGCATGATGTTGATGGCCTGCAGGAACGCGGACGACTCCTGAATTTTGCTTTCCAGCGTCTGCGACACGGACGGCTCAATGGTGAATTTGCTGTTCAGCGCGGACAGGTCAATCTTGTTGATTTCTGCCAGCACCGACATGTAAGCATTCAGCTTAAAACGGGTAGTATTTTTCATCGCTTTGCTTTCTCTGTTCGTTAAAAAGGTTTGCCGCCTCTGTATCAGCAGTCGGTGCGTACTTCGCCGCCGCTGCCGTTACCCTGCGTGCGCGGGCGGACCTGCTGGCGGCCATCTTCCCGGCTCAGCTGCTGCTGCAGTTCGGTGAATTCCGCCTGCAGCTGCTCGCGCTTCAGCACTTCCTCACCCAGCGCACTGCTGAAATGCGATTTCAGGTTGTCAGCTTGTTCGCTCAGCGCCGTTTCAATGCGCGCGCTCAGGTCCTGCTGCTCGGTGGCGATAAGCTCAACGGCCTGATGCACGTCGCTGAAGCGGGCCGCGTCGGTCTGCTGCTGTTTGCTGAACATCGCCTTGATGCGGGTAAACAGGGCGGGCTTTACGTCGGCCACGTCCTCAAACTCGATCAGGGTTTCTTCAGCGGCAGAGAAAACGTTGTCTGGATGCTGCTTGCGGTTTGCCAGCGGGTTCGCCCCGGCGCTGGCGCTGAACTGCAGCATTTCGGTGCCGAGGCTGGCCGGATCGTCAGTCACGGCCAGGCCAATCAGATAGGCCGCGCCGGTGTCCGCGAACTCCGGGCGGATTTCCATAGAGGTGAAGATTTTCTGCATGGTGCCGGTCAGCGTGACCAGCTCGTCAGTCGGGTTGATCAGGGCATACAGCCCTAGCTTGCCTTTCAGCGGGCCGTCGCTGATTTCTTCGGCGTCCAGCGCCTCTACCACGCCAAAGCGGCGAAACGGGCTGTCAGGCGTGTAGCCCTTGATGTGCTCCATGTTGATCACGGCGGTGTACAGTTCAGGGCTGTAATTTGCCGCCATCTGCTCAAGCCAGCTGCGCTCGATGGTGCGCCCATCCGTGGTGGCACCTTCCACCCCGATACGGAAACGCTTTGCTTTCTTTGCCATTGTCCAGGCTCCGGTCAGTAAAACTCTGTGAAGCCCTATGGTTGCGGCGGCAGGGGTATCGAAACAACGCGCGAACGTTGTGCGGGAAACCACACAATTAGGGATGGCGGAAAAGGCGGCGGCGGGGCCGTATTTTGGCTGCATGAACATGACACCCGCCCCCGACGACCGCGATCCCCGCAGGCAGGCTTTATTGCTGTACTTTCAGGGATACCGAATCGCCCGCATTGCTGAAATGCTGGGAGAGAAACCCGCAACCGTTCACAGCTGGAAGAAGCGCGATAAGTGGGGCGACTATGGCCCGCTGGATCAGATGCAGCTGACCACCGCCGCGCGCTATTGCCAGCTCATCATGAAGGAGCAGAAGGAAGGGAAGGACTTTAAGGAAATCGACCTGCTGGCGCGGCAGTCCGAGCGCCATGCCCGGATCGGTAAATTCAGTAATGGCGGCAATGAAGCGGACCTGAACCCGAACGTGGAGAACCGCAACAAAGGCCCGCGTAAGCCCCCGGAAAAGAACCTCTTCAGCGACGAACAGATTGAGAAGCTGCAGGAGGTTTTCCACGGCTCGATGTTCGGCTATCAGCGCCAGTGGTGGGAGGCCGGAAATAAGTATTCGGTCCGCAACCTGCTGAAGTCGCGCCAGATCGGGGCCACCTTCTTTTTTGCCCGCGAGGCGCTGATCGATGCGCTGACCACCGGACGAAATCAGATATTCCTGTCAGCCAGTAAGGCGCAGGCGTACGTGTTCAAGCAGTACATCATTGAATTTGCCCGCGAGGTGGACGTAGGCCTGAAGGGCGACCCGATGACGCTGAGCAACGGCGCGTGCCTGTATTTCTTAGGCACCAACGCCCGCACCGCGCAGAGCTATCACGGCAATCTGTACCTGGATGAATATTTCTGGATACCGAAGTTTCAGGAACTGCAGAAAGTGGCGTCCGGCATGGCGCTACACAAGAAGTGGCGCGAAACCTACTTTTCCACCCCGTCCAGCCTCACCCACAGCGCCTATCCGTTCTGGTCCGGTTCACAGTTCAACAAAGGCCGGACCAAAGCGGACAAAGTTGATATTGACCTCAGCCATCAGTCACTCGCCGCCGGTCGCCTCTGCGAAGACGGCCAGTTTCGCCAGATCGTCACCGTTGAAGATGCGGTGCGCGGCGGCTGTGACCTGTTTGACCTGGAGCAGCTGCGCACGCGCTACAGCCCGGAGGATTACCAGAACCTGCTGATGTGCGTCTTTATGGACGATCTGGCGTCGGTGTTCCAGCTGGCCATGCTGCAGAAATGCATGGTGGACAGCTGGGAAGTCTGGACCGACTTTGAAGCGCTGGCGCTGCGCCCGTTTGGCTGGAAAGAGGTATGGATTGGCTATGACCCGGCGAAGGGAACGCAGAACGGCGACAGCGCCGGGTGCGTGGTCATGGCACCGCCTGCCGTGCCGGGCGGCAAGTTCCGCATCCTTGAGCGCCACCAGTGGCGCGGGATGGACTTCCGGGCGCAGGCTGACGCCATCAGGACGCTGACGCAGCAGTATAACGTCACCTATATCGGCATCGACTCAACCGGCGTCGGGCTGGGCGTGTATGAGAACGGCAACGCATTTTTCCCGCAGGTGAAGGAGTTTGTCTATAACCCGAACGTTAAGAATGCCCTGGTGCTGAAAGCTTACGACACCATCGCCAGCGGGCGGCTGGAGTTTGACGCCAGCCACCTCGACATTGCGCAGTCGTTTATGTCTATCCGCAAGGCCACGACGGCCAGCGGCAACCGTCCGACCTATGAAACCAGCCGCAGCGAGGAAGTCAGCCACGGCGATTTAGCCTGGGCGACCATGCACGCGCTGGCAAACGAGCCGCTGCAGGGACAGGCGGCACACACGCAGAACATTGTGGAGATTTGTTAATGAGCAAACGCAGGAACCGCACCCGCACGCAGCCCGTGCCGCAGCCGGATAACATGACCAGCGCGGCAGCGTCGGAGGCGTTTACCTTTGGCGACCCGATCCCGGTACTGGACCGCCGCGAACTGCTGGATTACGTGGAGTGCGTTATCAATGATCGCTGGTATGAACCTCCCGTAAGCGTTGACGGGCTGGCGCGCACGTTCCGCGCCGCCGTGCATCACAGCTCACCCATCAGCGTAAAGTGCAATATTCTGGCTAGTACCTTTATCCCGCATCCGCTTCTGAGTCAGCAGGCTTTCAGCCGCTTTGCGCTGGATTACCTGATTTTCGGCAATGCCTATCTGGAGAAGCGGACCAGCCGCCTCGGTAACGTGCTGAAGCTGGAGCCGTCGCTGGCGAAGTTTACCCGGCGCGGGTTTGACCTGGACACCTACTGGTATGCGCACTATGGCATTAATACGGAGCCGTATGAGTTCGAGAAGGGCAGCGTGTTTCACCTGATGGAGCCGGATATCAATCAGGAGATTTACGGCCTGCCGGGCTATCTGTCTGCCATCCCGTCGGCACTGCTAAATGAGTCGGCTACGCTGTTCCGCCGCAAGTATTACCTTAACGGCAGCCATGCGGGTTTCATCATGTACATGACCGACCCGGCACAGAGCCAGCAGGACGTGGACAATATCCGCGGTGCCATGAAAAGCGCAAAGGGCCCAGGCAACTTCCGCAACCTGTTTATGTACAGCCCGAACGGGAAAAAAGACGGCATCCAGATCATCCCGCTATCTGAGGTGGCGGCGAAGGATGAATTTCTGAACATCAAAAACGTGAGCCGCGACGACATGCTGGCCGTGCATCGTGTGCCGCCTCAGTTGATAGGGATTATTCCGAACAACACGGGCGGGTTTGGTGACATTGAGAAGGCCAGCAAAGTGTTTGTGCGCAACGAGCTCATCCCATTGCAAAGGCGCTTTGAAGAGCTGAATGAATGGCTGGAGGAAGATGTTATTAAATTTTCACCATACGATTTAGCTTAAGATTTTTAATTAGACTTATCTCCATATGCCTCGGGTGCATAAATATTAAGAGCACCTGAGGCCTCTAATTCTTCTTTAAAATCACCGACAAGAGTATACTCTTGCAAAAGAGAATATTTTTCAATATATGCTCTAGATCTACCACCTATGGTTGATAAGCCGTTCAGCATAAGTGCTCCAGACTCAACTGATGAAAGTTGCGCGCGAACTAACTTAGCGTATTTGACCTTTTCTTTCGAGGTTAAAAAAGACGACCCATCGATATGTTTAAAAATATGATACAAATTCCTAAAATAATGACCGGCACTTGAAAAGAAAATTTCATTTTTATAGAATTCATCAATTGATGATATTAACCTTACCTGAGACGGCTGTTCATCATCACTTATCAATCGGAAATTAAATTTTACCTCAGTTACACACCAACTTAACGCATCAGTTCCATAATAAGTCACATCATTATATTTCACCTTTACATTTTGCAGGTGCTCTTTATGAAACCTTATCAATTCAAAAAGAACTGATTCAAATGACTGAATAGAGGATTGCCGAGACGTGGTATAAAGGGTATAGCAAACGAGTACTATAGAAATAAAACTCAACCCAGGATTAAGAACGCCTCCGATATAGTCGCCAAACTGCCCCCACTTTTCAACCGAGCCACTGACTGGACGATCACCAAAATGATCGTAATAAAAATACAAAGCGGCACCAATTAATGAAGATGAAATAATAAATCCAGCTAATACAATACTTAACCTTCTAATTCTTTCCATGATCCTATTAATCACAAGCTCACCTTAAAATAAGTTAGACTCGACATCTATCACATAAATTCCTTTCTTAGCCTTGCATATCATAGGGTTGCTAAGCTTTCTAACATTTTCAATGCGCCATTCAAAATAACCAGGCTTCCATGTCCTACCTAACGTTAACAGAGCGCTGGTTTTTGATGCTTTCTGCTCAGTCCATGGTGAGAATTCAATAAAATCTACAATAGCCATGCATATGCCATCTTCCTCATCTTCTTCAGACGTAAGATAGCGATCGTTCTGAACAAGCAATATATTTTTTAGGGGCATTTCTGCAGGGAGCCATGACCTAATCTCACTGGTTTTATCACCATTTACTATTAAATTCACAGCAGGCTTAAGGATTGAAAGAGCTTGATATTTCATAGGTTCCCCCGTATTTTTACTTATAATGATTCTATCACAAAACTAAGGCTTGAGAGGTATTACATGTTGATTTTTATAGCAGGTGTTCATGGTGTTGGTAAGGGGTACCTTTGTGAGAAATATGCTAATAAAAACAATGTAATACATAAGAGTGCTAGCCAGTTAATACGTGAACATGGCTCAATTACACTACCTAATGATAAGTTGGTCACTGATGCAGAACGTAATCAGTTAATTTTGGCTTCCGCTTTAAATTCTCTTGCAAAAGAGCAAAGAACTATTCTTCTCGATGGTCATTTCTGCTTAGCCCTGAAAGTTGGTGGAATAAAGAAATTAGATTTAAATGTTATCAACTCTCTTAATGTAGATGCAGTAGTACTAATTGAAAACACGATCGACATCATTAAAAAAAGAATATTTGAAAGAGACGGTAAGTACCCATCCTATGATTTAGAGCATTTGAAAGAACTAGAGCAGGAGAACGCCTTTTACATTTGTAACGAACTTAACATACAAATACAAAAATTAACGTCGCCTACATTAGAAGAGTTTACATCTGTAATAAATAAATTTGAGCGCGATTTTTTAATTAGCGCTCAAAAAAATTAAACATATCGAAAAGATTGAGGTGCTTTCGCCCCAGGGGATATATCGTCTAAATCTAATGGTGACACGTATCTTTTGGGATTTTCTACCGAGATAGCAAACCCTTTATCTCTGCAATGAAAATAATCTTTAAAAAACTTATGACTTATACCTGCGTAGTTTTTTGTTTTATCCCATAGTTCAGATGGGGAAAGCACAAGTATATCACCCACTTTAAATTCACCTATGACTTTACCAACTGGCATAGTGGCATAAATTATGACAGTGTCAACATTTCTATTCTTAAATATTGTTTTCCTGAATTCAAATTTTTTCTCACCTGACAATATGCGCTCGGCATACTCTGGTTTAATTGACAATATAACCTTCATTAACGCCCCCATCTAAAATTATCCGTTTAAAATGCAAGTCATCAAGAGGCAAAAAACCCCAATAATCTGCATCAGTGTATCCAGTGATAGTCATTATTTCATCTCTAACAATTTTCTTTTCAAGAGGAAAGTTATAAGTAAAGCGTATTATCGTGGGGTAATTCTTTTTATTGTAGAGAAGCATAAGTTCATCTTCAGAGAAGACGCTATAAGGGCCACAATATTGCTTGAATTCAGTATAGTTTTTAAATTCACGTATATCCTTTGTATCGAGAACTACGCATACAGAAGTTGCAACAGATCTGTAACGCGCAGGCCCTTTGCCATCGCTGGTCCTATAAATAAGAAGGTTATCACCGGCACGAAGTTTAAGAGTGTCTCTCATTCCAGTAAGGTATACTTTTTCGATACTGTTAGTATGTGAAATATCTCTAATTAAGCTTCCATCTTCATTTGTGAGCTTTGATTCTGGGAACAGTCGTGTATGCCAGGTAGGATAAATACTCAAAAGAAAATTTCGATTATTTAGCTTTACCAAAGGATAATTATCATAGCTCATTCAATCTCTCCACTCTAAACTTTTGAAATAGACACCTTCATGACCATTGATAGTCGGATTTATTTTCCTTGCTCTTAATTCAAAGCCATAACGATTTAAAAGAGTAATGAGGCCTGCATGCTTGTCAAATATAGTAACATAAATCTCTTTTAAGCCATTATTCATCGCAAACTGAAAAACCAGTCTTACAAATCTTTCACCTAACTTAGTGCCATGCGCGTTTATTTTAAATGTACCTAGCTTAACCCTTTGTTTTGCAGGAAATTTTGGGTTGGTGTCATTGATAGGTTCATTCTCAATTTTAAGATATAAAAAACCATCCATCTCTCCTGCTTCATTATAAGACACATAAGCTTTACTTTCTGACTTTAAGATAAACCATTCGTCAAAACCTTCGTAGTCTGCCCTTAAAGAATTAAAAAAATCGGAATTTAAGTTAATGTTATGAAAATACTTTTCTTCGATAGACATCCAAGTCTCCAACTTTAAATGTTAGGTTTTCAAGTTGATATCATCAATATCTGATATTCCTCTTTGGAGGAACTAAACCAGTCTGCCTTATCGAGTTTATCAACATCTTCTAAAATTGTCCTTAATTTCAGAAGTTCTGATTTCAAACATTACGGCGCGCGCTCGTAGCCCCGCCACGCCTGCCCGCTTCATGTAGCGGTTTTCATGCATCTGCATGAGACATGCAAAGGCCCGCCAAGACTGGCAGGCCTGAGCATCCGAGATCCTTTTGGGATCATGCGAATTCATGCGGCATAGTCATGCACTGCCGGCAGTCATCCGTCAGCGCTGCCATTTACTGCTCCGACACCTGCATTGAGCGACTGTATTCATAGTTACGAAGCCGTGCCATAAGCTCGTCTGTGAGTTCTGAAACCCACTCAATAGCGAGGCGTTTTTCATCCTCACTACAATCACTGACAGCAACAAGTTTTAAAAAGAAATCAATACGCTGGAGTTTTACCGAGTCCAGAAGTTCATCCTGCATGTTCCCTCCTTTGGAAGCGATACTGTATACATATACAGTATAAAATTTCATGGACATGTGAAACACTTTTTTACTTTCGATGTGCCTACTCCGGTGCGATCAGACACGTATGTTTTTCTCCAGTAACCTGCCGTTCCGGTAAAAAAGACGCCTTTGTCGCCCCTGCATCAATGCCAGCTCCCATCAAAAGCAGCTTCATTTCTTCATCACTGCTGTTAATCCTCCGGGCTTTTAGTTCCAGCTCTAACCGTCGACGCTGCGGCCCCGTACAGTTATTGACAGAACTCCAAGGGGCGGCGCTGCCGCCAGAAAAACCTGCCTCCGCTGACGCTTCGGCTAATTTGAAAACCTTTTCCCACTTAACAAGACGCGTCGGGATTTCAGATCCGTAAACCTGTGGCGAGTAGATGCCCTGCACACGCTGGACATCTTCTGCATACTCATTTCCCTGCTCGGTGATCTCATAGCAAAGGCGGACGACCAAATCCTCACGTGAAACGAGCGGGCCGCCCTGCGCCTGTGTATAAGAAGCCCAGCAGCCAACATCTGCCGCAGCCAGTACCGCATCCATGCGCGGGTCTGGCAGTTGTTGATCACGCATACGGCGCAACTCACGCCATACCGTTACCGGCGCGCCACCAATTTGCTGAAACTGACGGATACACCAACGGGATGCCCAGGCAGATACTGCTTTGGACATGTCACGCAGGCTTTCGCCAGTCTCGCCATCCTTCTCACCATCAAGCGCGTAACCATCAATATTCTTGGAAATGTATTTGGCGATGTAGCCGGTAGCGCTGCCTTTGGAGGGATCAATACTTTCGACGTGGAAGCGGGCCCGGCGAGCGGCATCGCTATTCATTTCGTGTGCATCTTCTTCACGGGCATAGCGGGCTATGATGTCGTGAACGCGTTGTTTATGCTCCGGCATCATGAACAACAACATATGCCAATGCGGAGTGCCGTCGTGATGAGGCTCCACCACACGAAAACCAAATACATGGATATCTTCGCGGGATAAAGCAGCACGGATTTTTGACCAGACTTTGCAGAGATAGCGCTGCGTATCCCGTGGGCTGGCCCCGTTCCATTGAGAGACAAAACCGCCCTTGCTATAAACAGCGTGGTACTTTGACGGTGCGGTAAGCGTATAAAACTCCCCTACACAGCCGGTCTCTTGCGCAATATCTTCAAACCCGCGCATACGCACCATCAATTCACAGCGGCGTACTGCCGGGTTCGCATTGCTGCGGTTGACCATATCCTCCAGCGCAATGCGGTCACCTTCACTGTTGATCAGGTCGAAGCGTTTGAAAAATTCACGGTTTCGTTTCTTCTGCTCAACCCACTCGCCCATGGTGCCGCGTGAAACGTAAGGCGATGCGGATTTCTGTACCTGGCCCACAGCAATCGCCATGTGCTCACGCTGTAGATCGCGCATTCTCTTCAGGCGTCCGCGCCACCATTCCGGCGCCATCATGCGGAGTAGGCCTGACTGAGCCTTACGCAAAGCCAGTTCACCCTTTTTGGAATTGAATTCGGCCCAGTATGGCGGTTGCGTGCCGGTGAGCGCCGTAAGCTCTGCGATGTAGCGATAACCAACAAGCGTCACAGCAAGCTCGTCTGAATCCTCTGGCATCGAAATCTTACCCACGAATTCAGCCAAGCTTTGGGAAAGGAATGAGCCGACCTTGTATGCCAGATCACGAATACGCTGACGGTCTAGAGTGGCCAGGCGATCGAGCTGCTTTATAAATGGCAGGTCAAATTGCGCGGAGTCAGCCAGTTGGTAGCGGCTTCGAACAAGCTGCAAGCGTGGCAATACACTCTGCCCGATGGTCTGGCGCAGAAATGCATTGGCACGACGACGACCCTGATTTCCAGCCAGCAGCTTCTGATAGCGCTCACCAAAATAGCCAGCCAGATAGTCAGGCATTTCATGTAGATACTGGCTTCTCCATTTATGATCCTCGGTATCTGCGTGCCATAGCCGAAGCTCAGTGAGGGTAATACCATGGGGGATTTTAGTACCAAAAACATCATGCTGCATTTTTAGCGCAGCGTGATAATCTCCATTTTTCTCTTGCTCAATCCACTGATTCAAAACAACCTCGGGATAACTATGAAAGACCGCTATTTAACCGACATAACTCCCCCACCACACGATCAGATAGTCAGCGACTGGCTTAAAAAGCAAAGTTATGGAATTGACTCAATATCGTACAAAATCGCCCTATTCCATGATGGCTTTCTATATCGTTCAATTATCTGTTCAGGGATGGGGGAATATATTCAAACATCTAATTTTTTGTGTTCGATTGATTTAGTGAATGCCCTGGCTCCAGATGCAACATATCGCGGATATGATGCAATTTATGCAACTCAGCAGGACTATAAAAAAGCCTTTCCAACTCGGCAGCAGCCTCTTTAACGTTTGTCTTCGAAGCATACTTAAGAGCGGCAGAAGCAACGTTAAACGCCTCTGCCGTTATCAGTGAGTTACTCATT
The DNA here is from genome assembly GCF_031978025.1 of Erwinia sp. Classification (NCBI taxonomy): domain Bacteria; kingdom Pseudomonadati; phylum Pseudomonadota; class Gammaproteobacteria; order Enterobacterales; family Erwiniaceae; genus Erwinia; species Erwinia sp. The sequence goes on along the minus strand of NZ_DALZCD010000078.1, from coordinate 4,188 downwards.
TCTCAATGCCTCTTTTTTGTAGTGGACTGTTCTCAGCTCACTGATTTCCTGACAGGTAACGCAGCGCTGAACGCTTGAAATTGCTCGGCGGCGTGCTTCCGGAATTTCTTCACCGCATGAAAGACAGAAGAACTCACTGATGCCACTCTGACGATGAGTTGCATTGGCAAGGTTGCGCGCCAGTTCTTCCTGCACACGAGCCTGAACGAGATCCATTGAATCAGCCATTAGTGCAGCTCCAAAGACTGTTTCTCATAACGCTCTGCTTCACGACGTAGCAAATCAGCAGCGTCTGCCCCACTCAGACCTTTTTGGATGATGTGGGTAGCCAGAGCCTCAAGACGCATTGAAACTGCCAAAGCACGGTCTTTGCGTTCTTCCTTTCGGACTTCTATTAATAAGGACTCAAGTACGAAATCAATTGCTTCAAAATCATGCGGTTCGATATTTTGCATTTTCCACTCTCCATAATTCAGGCAAAAGAATGCCCGGCGGGTTTACGCCATTTATTTGCTTGGGGTTATTTAATTAGGTAGAGCCATTCGCTTCGGAAATAAACTCACTACTGCTTTTAGATGATTCATTGCCCCAATAAGCGCCTTTCTTTCATCAGTAGTCAGTTCACTAAATTCAGCGGCGTGCCTGTCCTTACCGATGCCAGCCAGGAAGAGAATCGCGCTCAGCGCGCGCTTGTTGTCCTGGTATTTACTGTCTGTCACATCGCGCATTTCAGAGAAAAAACGAGCCATATCTTTTTCACAGTTGCCGCCCATCAGCTGCGCGCGGATTAAGGCAACGTGATTTAGCGCCGAAACCCGTTGGCCGGCAGTAAGCTCGACCAGCATTGAATCGCCCTCGATAGCCATGCTTTACCTCTTTGCTCTTTTACCTGTACCTGCTGGATCAGTTCCGGATGCCAGCGCCTGCCGTTCTCGCCCAAAATCCAGCCATGCCCGTATGACATCGACGGACTCTGACGCTTGAGGTATACCGCAAATGAAATCATCGCGCGCCCTCAGCTGATGCCAATCGAAGCACCCAGCCCGCTGATTGCGTCAACGGTTGAGGCTAAGGTCGGGTTAGAGTGAACGCGGTTTTGCACGGCCAGCGCGGCCAGCATCATGCAGCGGATCCCGGTATTAGCGGCTTCCATAATGCCGCGACGGCAGGTTGCTGTGATACGCTCCGGGTTGGCAGCGCTGGCAGCCATAGTACCGACTTCGGCGGTTGCCTTCAGCACGTAGGTCGGAAACTTCTCTTTTGCCAGCTCGTTAACCGGGACGCAGGGCAGACACTGTAGCTGCGCCAGCATGCCGTCCATCAGCGTGGCGTCTTCAGCCAGATCGGTAAGCAACAGCACTTCTGGAACGGTCAGCTGATGCACCTGTTCCGGGTTCAGCTTGTTGCGCAGGATCTGCACTTTCATACCCGCCCGCTGCGCCAGCTCCGTCATGTTGTGCGTGAGCGCAAACTTGCGGCAGGCATCTTCGTAGTCGGTATGTGTGGAAACACGAAAATCAAACATGATTATTCCCTATCGTTATCCCAATATGGATACATCAACCCTGCATTGTGATTTCGCAGCCAGCTGCTGCTTCGATAGTTAGAGCAACCATATTGATTTCGATGAGACCGTTAACGCCCTCTTTCTTCCGGATGGGCAGACGGTTCTCGCGGTACATCTGGCGCACGGTGCCTTCCTTGTAGCCAGTGCGACGGCAGAACTCTTCAACCGTAATGTACGGTTCGGAGATGACCAGATTGATTGATGGGCGTATTGAAAGTTTACGGGTCATGATGCACTATCCTCTGTTGAGTTTTAGCCAACTCTATTTATCACTATTAAACACGTCGCCATACGACGAGTGAATATTAGGATCACAAATTGGAAAGGTCAACGAAAGATTTTACGAGTCGTAAAGCGCCTACTTTACCAGAGGGTGGTAAAGAACCCATTGAGCGCATCGTTCAGGCATACGGTTTCTCATCGCGCCAGGCGCTTTGCCGCCACTTAAACGTGTCACAGAGCACCATGGCTAACCGCATAATGCGTGGGAATTTTCCTGCTGATTGGGTATTGATTTGCTCAATGGAAACGGGCACTTCGCTTGAGTGGCTTACCTACGGTCATGGTGATGCAAAAAACACAATTCAAGATGCTGCATCAGCCAAGATCAAACACAAAAAAATCACAAATGGGAATTTTTCAACATCAGATTGGGTTGAATACGACTCAAGCCTCCTGCCAAGTGATGTTGTATCACCGTTGTTGATCACATTTGAGAAGCTAAATTATTTAGTCGATGAGACTGAAGTTGATGTAACTGATGGCCTGTGGTTAATCGAGATTGATAACCTTGTTAGCGTGAAAGAACTCTATCGCTTTCCGGGCGGCCGGATTCGCGTGGAGAACGGCAAAGCGTCTTTTGAATGTAAGGCAGAAGACATCAAAGTGCTGGGTAAAGTTGTTGCTCGCACCGAATATCTGTAAGGCAGGATATGGCTGTAAGTAAATTAGCCAATGGGAAATGGCAGGCTCAGGTTTTCCCAAACGGGCGCGATGGTAAACGCATCCGCCGCCAGTTTGTGACCAAAGGCGAAGCCCTATCTTTTGAGAAGCACATCAAAGATCAGGCGCAGGATAAACCTTGGTTGGGAGATAAAACAGATAAGCGCCGGGTAATTGAGCTGGTTGAATTGTGGTTCAACACGCATGGCATCACGTTGTCGGATGGCGAGAAGCGGCGAACCACAATGGCGTTCGCTTGCGAGGCGATGGGTAATCCACTCGCCACCGAGTTTAACGCGAAAATTTTTGCGTCTTATCGCGAGCAGCGGTTAAGCGGGAAGATCACACGTTCCACCCGAGTTAAAACGGTAACGCCTCGCACGGTCAATTTAGAGCTGGCATATTTCAGGGCGATGTTTAACGAACTGCGCCGATTGGATGAATGGACCGCACCCAATCCGCTTGAGAATGTGCGCGAGTTTAAAATCAGTGAGTCGGAGATGTCATATCTCACCATTGAGGAAATCCGCACGCTACTGGCCGAATGTGAGAACAGCCGTTCTAAAGATTTAACTACCATTGTGAAAATCTGCCTGTCAACTGGCGCACGATGGAGTGAGGCAGAAGGCCTGAAGGGAAATCAGGTACGGGCGGGTCAGATCATTTATGTGAAAACCAAAGGCAAGAAAAACCGGGCGGTGCCGATAACAGAAAAATTACTGGCAGAACTACCTGCTAACCGCAAAGCGCAGCCTCTTTTCACGCCATGTTATTCAGCTTTCAGAAAGGCTATGCAGCGTGCAGGTATTGAAACGCCAGCGGGACAGCTAACACATGTGCTACGTCACACTTTTGCGTCTCATTTTATGATGAACGGCGGCAATATTCTGGTGCTTCAGCGGATATTGGGACATACGGATATCAAGGTGACGATGCGTTATGCGCATTTTGCGCCGGATCATTTAGCTGAAGCTCGATCGCTCAACCCTTTAAATCGGATATAATTATAACCTCTAGTTAAATAACTGCTCCTTATGGTTCTCATTAAAAAAAGCGTAAATTCATCTGTGTAATTTACGCTTTCAAGCATTATCGAGTAATTTTTTATTTTTTCTTCGCTTGCATTAACGACATGATCATTTTTTGAGTGGTAATATTTTTAGCGTTAATTGTTGATATAGCCGCATCGTAACTTTTTAATATTTTATCAATCAACACACAAGTGTCATCAATAAATTTTTCTACATGAGCAATTAAACCGGGAAAAAGAATAACGAAATCACTAATATCTATTTCATATGTATCGTGGCCATATCGTTCTACTTTTTTAACAATTGAATTAATTAACTTAAAGTAATGAGAATCATCCATTTTATTTATGGACCAGTAATCGACAATAACAGATATGGGATTATAATCTCTTGACTCAAGGAACATGAACCTATTTATTTCGTTTAAAAAGTAAAAAGGATAACTTTTTGTGTCCGGATTAGTCCTCGAAACACCTACCATCCTAAATTTATCTTCTCCCCCTTCAAAGACTCTATCAACTATAATTTCTCCTACATCCAAAAATGCAAGCGCATCTTCTATGGTAGGATATTTAGGATTTGATTCTTCAAATTCAAGATGATCAATCTTAACTTTGATAAAATAAGGGTAATAGTAAGCAGGGATTA
>NZ_DALZCD010000077.1:0-15615 GCF_031978025.1 Erwinia sp. | reverse complement strand
GCAGATGCACTGGGGAGGCGGCACTCCTACTTTTCTGAGCAAAGAGCAGATTTCCACGCTGATGGCGCTGCTGCGGCGGCACTTTGCCTTCAGCGACGAGGCGGAGCTTTCCATTGAAATCGATCCGCGAGAAATTGAAGTGGAGATGATCGACCATCTCTTTGCCGCAGGCTTTACCCGGCTGAGCATGGGCGTGCAGGATTTTAATAAAGAAGTGCAGGAAAAGGTTAACCGCGTGCAGGATGAGCAGACTATCGTCGCGCTTATCGAACGGGCAAAGCGTGTAGGCTTTAGTTCCGTTAATCTCGATTTGATTTATGGCTTACCGAAGCAGACGCCGGAAAGCTTTGCTTTTACCCTGAAAAAAGTCATCGCGCTAAACCCTGACAGGCTCAGCGTTTTTAATTATGCGCATATGCCCGAACACTTCGCCGCACAGCGGAAAATCAGAGAGGAGGATCTGCCCGATCCTCTGCAGAAACTGACCATCCTGCAACAGTCAATTGCCGCGCTGATGACGGCGGGTTACCAGTTCATCGGAATGGATCATTTTGCCAGACCTGAAGACGAGTTGGCCGTTGCCCAAAGAGAAGGCCGGCTGCATCGTAACTTTCAGGGCTACACCACGCAGGGAGAAAACGATTTGCTGGGCCTGGGCGTCTCCGCTATCAGCATGATGGGTGACAGCTACGCGCAGAACCAGAAAACGTTGAAAGACTGGTATGACGCCGTTGCTACGCAGGGTACGGCGCTCTGGCGTGGTGTGGAACTCTCACGCGACGATATCCTGCGTCGTGAGGTAATTAAAACGCTGATGTGCAATTTCTCGCTGGATTTCGCTGCCTTTGCGGCACTGGGCGTTAATTTCACCGACTACTTTGCGGAAGATTTGCCGCTGCTTGACCCGCTAATGGCGGATGGGCTGGTGGAACGTAGCGAGAAGGGCCTTCAGGTTACCGCTAAGGGGCGTTTGCTGGTAAGGAATATCTGCATGTGCTTTGATCGCTATCTGCGCCAGCAAAGGCGGTTACAGCAGTTCTCGCGGGTCATTTGATACGCCTGGCGGATAAAAAAGCCGGAAACAGCGATGTTTCCGGCTTTTTACTGCTGAATGCCGCTTTAATTAAAGAAACCCAGCATTAAGGCGCACAGGACAGCGGCCATTGCCGTCTGTGGTGGATGCGCCGCTCCCGTTTGCGCATACTGCGTCACAAAATGGATTAACGATTCCAGCATGATTTTCCTCCCGCTAACGGGTCAGAATGATACTGACTGGCATCGATGTGTAAAGCCCGGAAAGCATAAAAAACGCGCATATCGCTGTTTTTTTATGCTGTCGTTATTTACTCCATGCCCAACTCTTTTAGTTTACGGGTGAGGGTGTTGCGTCCCCATCCCAGCAGTCGGGCAGCTTCCTGCTTGTGGCCCTGCGTGTGGCGTAAAGCCGTCGTTAACAGCGTGCGCTCCATTTCCGGCTGCGCTTCTGAAAGCAGGTTTTGATGACCGGAGCGCAGCGCTCGATCGGCCCACTGCGCCAGCAGCGTTGCCCAGCTGTCAGGCAGTGACTGCAGTGGATTCTCCGGCGTGGCGGTTTCAAACAGTTCTGGCGGCAAATCCTGAATCAGCACTTCCTGACCGGCAGCCATCACCGTCAGCCAGCGGCAGGTATTTTCCAGCTGACGCACGTTACCTGACCAGTGCAGGCGGGTCAGCGCGGTTTCGGTTTCGGGATGCAGAATCTTTGCCTCCACGCCCAGCTCGCTTGCTGCAGCCTGCAGAAAATAGCGTGCCAGGCGAGGAATATCCTCGCGACGCTCTCGCAGCGGCGGCAGATGCACACGGATTACGTTCAGACGGTGAAACAGATCCTCACGGAATTTGCCTTCCTGTACCCGTAGCTCCAGATTCTGGTGGGTGGCTGCAATGATCCTGACGTCGACCTTGACCGGGGCATAACCACCCACGCGATAAAACTGACCGTCGGCCAGCACGCGCAACAGGCGGGTCTGTACGTCCAGCGGCATATCGCCAATTTCATCAAGAAACAGCGTACCGCCGTCGGCCTGCTCAAAACGTCCCTGACGGATTTGATTTGCGCCCGTAAAAGCCCCTTTCTCATGGCCGAAAAGCTCTGATTCAATCAGATCTTTGGGGATAGCCGCCATATTCAGCGCGATAAAAGGCGCTTTCGCGCGTGGACTGTGGCGATGCAATGCATGCGCCACCAGCTCTTTGCCGGTACCCGACTCGCCGTTGATCAATACGCTGATTGACGAGCGCGAGAGGCGGCCAATAATGCGAAAAACGTCCTGCATCGCCGGCGCTTCGCCGATGATATCGGTAGTCGGGCCGCTGACCGGCTGGTTGCGCGGCTGCTGCTGTTCCTGATAGTGGCTGATCGCGCGTTCTACTAACGCTACCGCTTCATCAATATCAAACGGCTTTGGCAGATAATCGAACGCACCTTGCTGATAGGCGCTGACGGCCGCGTCCAGATCGGAATGTGCCGTCATAATGATGACCGGCAGCATCGGATGACGTTGCTTGATTTGTTTCAGTAATGTCAGTCCGTCCATGCCAGGCATACGGATATCAGAAAGCAAAACGTCAGGCGTTTTGGTGGCAAGCGCGTCCAGCACCTCGCTCGCACTGTCAAACGTAGCGCAGTTTAAACCGGCCCCAGTAAGCGCGCGTTCAAGCACCCAGCGGATGGAGCTATCGTCATCGACGATCCAGACTATCCCTCGTTGCATAGAAACCTCACTGGCGAATAGGCAAATAAATGGAGAATTCGGTGTGGCCAGGCCAACTGGTAAATTCTATTTTTCCTGAATGCTGATCGATCAGGCTGCGAGCTATCGACAGCCCTAAGCCGGTGCCGCCTTCGCGGCCGCTCACCATCGGATAAAACAGCGTGTCCTGCAGCTGAGTCGGTATACCAGGGCCGTTATCTTCAATATCAATACGGGCTACCAGTCGGTAACGGACGCCGTGCAGCGTCAGCTGGAAGGCGGTGCGAGTGCGCAGCGTAATAGCACCGCCTTTGTTGCCCAGGGCCTGTAGCGCGTTACGCACTACGTTCAGCAGAACCTGTTCAATCTGATCCGGGTCATGCGGCAGTTCCGGCAGGCTGGGATCGTAATCTCTGATTAGCGTAATGTTCTCGGGCAGCTCCATCGAAACCAGGTTAACCACGCGCTCGGCGACCTGATGGATACTTTGCGTGATGTGCATGCCTGGCTGCTGCGGCCCGAGCAGGCGATCCACCAGATTGCGCAGGCGGTCGGCCTGTTCGATGATAACTTTGGTATATTCCGTCAGGGCCGGATCGGGCAGGGCTTTTGCCAACAGCTGCGCCGCGCCGCGTAATCCCCCTAAAGGATTCTTAATTTCATGCGCCAACCCGCGAACTAAATCCCGCGCGGCGACCTGTTGAGCATGCTGAATCTGTTCCTGACTGAGGCGGCGTTGATTATCCATTGGCGCCATTTCCAGCAGGATTAGCCCGTCCGGCAGCAGCTGCGCCGTTAAAGACATAATGTGCGCCCGGCTGTCCACGACCAGCGTAACTTCGCTATCGGTAAAGCCCTGGCCCGCATTCAGGCTCTCACGCATGACGGCGATATTCAGAGAAAAATAGCCCATCAAATCCGGCAGCGGCGTGCCAAAGAGTTTGCGAGAGCTTTGTGCCAGCAGTTGCTGAGCGGCGGGGTTGGCGTAATGCACCACCAGTTCACTGTCGACCAGTAATATACTGTTAATCAACGAGTTGAGTATCTGCCCGGCATCGGGCTGCATGCCTGTTGCCATAACAGCGTTCTCCTGCACTATTTTAGTGCATTATAGTCATGGAACCTGAAATTCGTCTCTCTGCACGTGGCGTTCACGGCGAAAAAAGCCCATCCGGAGATGGGCTGAAATTTCCACGGCAACAAAATTTCCGACATTCGTTACGCGACGGCTCGTACTCACCCGAATCACTAAGCCAGCCGTGGCCGCCTTAACGCGCTGAATCGCCGGATTCAGAAATTAAACGCTGTAGTACAGTTCAAACTCAACCGGATGCGGCGTCATGCGAACGCGGTCCATTTCGGCCTTACGCAGGTCGATATAAGCATCAATGGTGTCGTCGGTGAACACGCCGCCACGAGTCAGGAACTCACGATCTTCGTTCAGCGCGTTCAGCGCTTCTTCCAGCGAACCGGCTACTTTTGGAATTTCAGCTTCTTCTTCCGGCGGCAGGTCGTACAGGTTTTTATCCATCGCGTCGCCAGGATGGATCTTGTTGATGATACCGTCCAGGCCAGCCATCAGCAGCGCGGCAAAGCACAGGTACGGGTTAGCGGCCGGATCCGGGAAGCGGGCTTCAATACGACGCGCTTTCGGGCTGGCAACTACTGGAATACGGATAGAGGCAGAACGGTTACGCGCAGAGTAAGCCAGCATAACGGGTGCTTCGTAGCCCGGGACCAGACGCTTGTAGGAGTTGGTCGTTGGGTTAGACAGGGCGTTGATCGCTTTAGCATGCTTAATCACGCCGCCGATGTAGAACAGAGCCATTTCAGACAGGCCGCCGTATTTGTCGCCTGCGAACAGGTTGTTGCCGCCTTTGGACAGAGACATATGGCAGTGCATTCCGGAACCGTTATCGCCAAAAATAGGTTTTGGCATAAAGGTCGCTGTCTTGCCGAAAGCGTGCGCCACGTTGTGCACGACATATTTGTAGATCTGAATTTCGTCGGCTTTTTTGGTCATGGTGTTAAAGCGGGTAGCCACTTCGTTTTGACCTGCTGTCGCCACTTCGTGGTGGTGAGCTTCTACAACCAGACCCATCTGCTCCATGGTCAGACACATGGCAGAACGGATGTCTTGTGAAGAATCGACCGGTGGCACAGGGAAGTAGCCGCCTTTCAGACCCGGACGATGGCCTTTGTTGCCGCCTTCATATTCTTTGCCGGTGTTCCATGCCGCTTCGATATCGTCGATAGCCACGTGAGAGCCGGACGTGGTCGCACCGAAACGCACATCGTCAAACAGGAAAAATTCTGGTTCCGGGCCAAACAGCACGGTGTCCGCGATGCCGGAAGAACGCAGGAAATCTTCGGCGCGCTTGGCGATAGAGCGTGGGTCGCGATCGTAGCCCTGCATGGTGCCTGGCTCAAGGATGTCACAACGGATGATCAGGGTAGAGTCTTCAAAGAAAGGATCCAGGACAGCGGTAGTGGCATCCGGCATCAACACCATGTCGGATTCGTTAATGCCTTTCCAGCCGCCGATTGAGGAGCCGTCAAACATTTTCCCTTCTTCGAAGAAGTCAGCGTTAACCTGGTGAGCAGGAATGGTAACATGCTGCTCTTTACCTTTGGTGTCAGTGAAGCGCAGGTCAACAAATTTGACTTCATGCTCGTTCATCATCGACAGAACGTGTTCAGCGGACATACTTAACTCTCCTGGATTTTGTCATGGTTGCCGGTCAGGCACTTTACCGGTGCGCTTTGCTTATCTTGCCTGGGCGACCGATAATTAAGTTTTCTGACTGTTAATCAACCGTTGTAGAAACTGGCCTCTTTCGCTTGTTATAATCAAAGCGAAAACTATGCCAACTTTCTTAATTGATGGAAAAAGCGCTATGATGCGCCCTCTCGTGAAACGGGAGCTGCACCACGATGGACTTCGCGCACCATTATGGTGCTTTTGCGTGCGGTCAATGCACAATAATAGTGCATTTTTCTCATAAAGGGTGTTTTTTGCACCGGAAACGGCCCCGGAAGCAATCCCGAAAGTTATCTTTAATTGAAAACTGTGATCCTGTTCAGCTCTTCGATTAATCCGTGTACAATAGCGCGCTATTTCTAATGCCTGAGGCAAAGCTGTGATCGAAAATTTGCGTAACATCGCCATTATTGCCCACGTTGACCATGGTAAAACTACCCTGGTTGATAAGTTGCTGCAGCAGTCCGGGACCTTTGACGCCCGTACCGAAGCGACCGAACGCGTAATGGACTCCAACGATTTGGAGAAAGAGCGTGGGATTACCATCCTCGCAAAAAACACCGCCATTAAATGGAACGACTACCGTATCAACATCGTGGATACCCCGGGACACGCCGATTTCGGCGGCGAGGTAGAGCGTGTGATGTCAATGGTTGACTCGGTGCTGCTGGTTGTGGATGCAATGGATGGCCCTATGCCGCAAACCCGCTTCGTGACCAAAAAAGCGTTTGCTAATGGTCTGAAGCCGATCGTGGTCATCAACAAGGTTGACCGTCCTGGCGCGCGTCCTGACTGGGTTGTGGATCAGGTCTTCGATCTGTTCGTTAACCTGGACGCGACCGACGAACAGCTGGACTTCCCGGTTATCTATGCTTCCGCTCTGAACGGTATTGCTGGTCTTGACCACTCCGACATGGCCGAAGATATGACCCCGCTGTATGAAGCTATCGTGCAGCACGTTTCTCCGCCACAGGTAGAGATGGAAGCGCCGTTCCAGATGCAGATTTCCCAGCTGGACTACAACAACTATGTTGGCGTCATCGGCATCGGCCGCATCAAGCGCGGTAAAGTGAAGCCGAACCAGCAGGTTACTATCGTTGACAGCGAAGGCAAAACCCGTAACGGTAAAGTGGGTAAAGTCCTGACTCACCTGGGCCTGGAGCGTATCGACGCGACCGAAGCGGAAGCGGGCGACATCATCGCTATCACCGGTCTGGGCGAGCTGAACATCTCCGACACTATCTGTGACCCACAGAATGTGGAAGCGCTGCCTGCGCTGAGCGTTGATGAGCCAACCGTTACCATGTTCTTTAACGTCAACACCTCACCGTTCTGCGGTAAAGAAGGTAAGTTCGTTACTTCTCGTCAGATCCTGGATCGTCTGCGTAAAGAGCTGGTGCACAACGTTGCGCTGCGCGTGGAAGAGACTGAAGACGCCGATGCTTTCCGCGTTTCCGGCCGTGGTGAACTGCACCTGTCCGTTCTGATCGAAAACATGCGTCGTGAAGGCTTTGAGCTGGCGGTATCCCGTCCAAAAGTTATCTTCCGCGAAGTTGACGGTCGTAAGCAGGAGCCGTTCGAGAACGTCACCCTGGATATCGAAGAGCAGCATCAGGGCTCTGTGATGCAGGCGATGGGCGAACGTAAAGCGGACATGAAAAACATGGATCCGGATGGTAAAGGTCGCGTGCGTCTTGACTACGTGATCCCAAGCCGTGGCCTGATCGGTTTCCGTAACGAATTCATGACCATGACTTCCGGTACCGGCCTGCTGTACTCCACCTTCAGCCACTACGACGATATCCGTCCGGGCGAAGTTGGCCAGCGTCAGAACGGCGTGCTGATCTCTAACGGCCAGGGTAAAGCAGTAGCTTTCGCCCTGTACAGCCTGCAGGATCGCGGCAAGCTGTTCCTGGGTCACGGTGCAGAAGTCTATGAAGGCCAGGTTATCGGTATTCATAGCCGTTCTAACGACCTGACGGTTAACTGTCTGACCGGTAAGAAGCTGACTAACATGCGTGCTTCTGGTACGGATGAAGCGACTACGCTGGTACCTGCTATCAAGATGACGCTGGAGCAGGCGATTGAATTTATCGATGACGACGAGCTGGTGGAAGTGACCCCGCAGTCCGTACGTATCCGTAAACGTCACCTGACTGAAAACGATCGTAAACGCGCATCACGCGGCGGCAAAGAAGGCTAATCGCTTTTTTGTAAGCTGTAATACAGGGCCGGAGCTTTCCGGCCCTGTTTTTTTTCGTCGCCAGAACCTTCCTTCCAGATTTCAAAATCCCGCCCTGTTCAGCTTCTCTTTTTACCGCTAGAGTGAATACCCTACCGGAACAAATGGAGATGGCTATGCTGTATATCTTTGATTTAGGTAACGTCATTGTTGATATTGATTTCAACCGGGTTTTGGGCGTTTGGAGCGATCTGGGACGCGTGCCGCTGGCCACGCTGCAAAGCCGCTTTACGATGGACGAAAACTTTCATCGTCATGAACGGGGAGAAATCAGCGACGAAGACTTTGCCGAACAGCTTTGTGCGCAGCTGGGGCTGGCGCTGAGCTTCGAACAATTCACCGCAGGCTGGCAGGCTGTATTTGTAGACGTCAGGGCGGATACGCTTCGTATTATGAACCAGCTGCGCGCGCGCGGCGATCGGGTGGTGATTTTATCCAATACCAACCGGCTGCATCAGCGTTTCTGGCCATCGCAATACCCTGAGGTGCAAAGCGCGGCGGACAAGCTCTATCTTTCGCAGGAAATGGGGATGCGTAAGCCGGAAGCACGCATCTATCAGCAGGTACTTAGCGAAGAGGGATTCCCCGCCGACCAGGCTATTTTCTTTGACGATAATCAGGAAAATATCGACGCGGCGCAGGCGCTGGGCATTCAGAGCGTCCCCGTTTTTGACGCGACCACTATACCGGCCTTTTTCGCTAATGCGGCCGACTAACCCTTATCGACACCGTCTGCGTGCCACCTGGCGCTGGGTAAAACTGCTGTGGCAGCGTATTGATGAGGATGGCATGACGCTGCTGGCAGGGCATCTTGCCTACGTTTCGCTGCTGTCGCTGGTGCCGCTGATAGCGGTAGTGTTTGCGCTTTTCGCCGCGTTCCCGGCTTTTTCTGATATCAGCAAACAGCTCAAGGTGTTCATTTTTCAGAACTTCGTGCCATCTTCCGGCACGGTGATCCAGAGCTATCTGGAGCAGTTTGTCGCTAACGTCAATAAAATGACGGCAGTAGGCGCCTGTGGGCTGATGGTGACGGCGCTGCTGCTGATGTATTCCATCGACAGCGCGCTAAACGTTATCTGGCGCAGCAAACGTAAAAGACCCATCGTTTACTCTTTTGCCGTCTACTGGATGATCCTGACGCTCGGCCCTCTGCTGGCGGGCGCCAGCTTAGGACTCAGCTCCTACCTCCTGTCGCTGCGTTGGGCCTCAGTCAGCGGCGTCAGCGGGCTGATCGACTACGGCCTGCGTATTTTCCCGCTGCTGCTTTCCTGGCTTTCCTTCTGGCTGCTCTACAGTATCGTGCCGACGCGGCAGGTGCCCGGAAAAGATGCGCTGGTTGGTGCGCTGGTAGCGGGGCTGCTGTTTGAGTTGGGGAAAAAAGGGTTCGCGCTCTATGTTACGATGTTTCCCTCATACCAGCTTATCTATGGCGTGCTGGCGGTTATCCCTATTCTGTTTCTGTGGGTTTACTGGACATGGTGTATTGTCTTACTGGGAGCAGAGATCACCGCCTCGCTGGACGACTATCGCCAGCTCAGACAGGAAGAAGAGAAGGAAGAAAATGATTGCCTTAATTCAACGGGCGCTGAGCGCCAGCGTGACGGTAGCCGGTCAGACCATCGGTGAAATCGGCCCGGGATTGCTAATCTTACTGGGCGTGGAAAAAGGCGACGACGAACAAAAAGCGCAGCGGCTGTGCGATCGCGTTTTGGGCTACCGTATTTTCAGCGATGAGAACGGTAAAATGAACCTCAACGTACAGCAGGCGGGCGGCAGCGTGCTGGTGGTATCGCAGTTTACGCTGGCCGCCGATACGCAAAAAGGCATGCGTCCGGGCTTTTCAGGTGGTGCGGCGCCGGCGGACGCCGAGCGGTTATATGACTATTTTGTCACCTGCTGTCGCGAAAAGGGCCTTGTCGCCGAGACGGGTCGCTTTGCGGCGGATATGCAGGTAGCGCTGGTTAACGATGGGCCGGTGACGTTCTGGCTCCAGGTATGAAGCGGCCGGAAAGGCCAACGGGCGCCCCGGAAAGAGAGAACCACTTTATGTATCATCTTCGTGTACCTGAAACCGCAGAAGAGCTGGATATTTACTACCAGTTTCGTTGGGAAATGCTGCGCAAACCGCTGCGCCAGCCAAAAGGATCGGAACGGGATGCCTGGGATGCGTTTGCGCATCACCAAATGGTTGTCGATGAAAACGGTGCTCCGGTGGCGGCCGGACGACTCTATATTAATGCGGATAACGAAGCGGCTATCCGCTTTCTTGCCGTACATCCTGCCGTGCAGGGGAAAGGATTGGGCACGCTGGTCGCCATGACGCTGGAATCCGTGGCGCGTCAGGAGGGGGCCAAGCGCGTGGTGTGTAGCGCCCGAGAAGATGCCGTCGAGTTTTTTGCCAAGCTTGGCTACGTTAACCAGGGTGAAATTACCGTGCCGCAGACCACGCCGGTCCGCCACTTTTTAATGATTAAGCCGGTGATTACGCTGGACGATATTCTGCATCGGGCCGACTGGTGCGGGCAGCTGCAACAGGCCTGGTACGAGCATATTCCGCTCAGCGAAAAAATGGGCGTGCGTATTTTGCAGTATACCGGTCAAAAATTTATTACTACGATGCCGGAAACCGGTAACCAGAATCCTCATCATACGCTGTTTGCAGGAAGCCTGTTTTCGCTGGCGACACTAACCGGCTGGGGACTAATCTGGCTGCTGCTACGCGAGCGGCATTTAGGCGGCACCATCATTCTGGCAGATGCGCATATCCGCTACAGCCACCCCATCAGCGGCAGGCCAGGCGCGGTAGCGGACCTGGGATCGTTGAGCGGCGATCTGGACAGGCTGGCTCGGGGTCGCAAGGCGCGCGTGCAGCTGGAAGTGGAACTGTTTGGCAATGAGGTATGCGGCGCGGTATTTGAAGGCGTTTACATTGTCCTGCCCGCCGATCCGGATGGCCCGCTGGAGCCAGCCGGATCGAATATGCCTTAACGGCCTTTTTTCTTGCGGCCCGGCTGGGTAAAGCGCTTGCGGGAAGCCAGATTGCCCGGCGTTTTTGCGCCTTCTTTGCTGCCCTTGTCGCCGCCCTTCGGCCCGCCTGCCGGTTTCTTCACGGCGGCGGGTTTGGCTTTAGCCGGCGTTTTTTTGGCTGGCTTTGCCTCAGAGGAGGAGTCCTCGATCAGGCTGAACAGCTCGCTCAGCTCGTCTTCCGTTAAGTCGCGCCACTCGCCCAAAGGCAGCCCTTTCAGGCTGACGTTCATAATCCTTGTGCGTTCGAGCTTAGTGACCTCATAGCCAAAGTGCTTACACATGCGGCGAATTTGGCGGTTAAGTCCCTGCACCAGCGTGATGCGGAAAACGAAGGGAGCTTCCTTTTGTACTTTACACTTTAGCGTCACCGTACCCAGCATCGGCACGCCCGCGCTCATCCCCTCAATAAACTCATCCGTAACCAGTTTATTTACCGTAACCACATATTCTTTTTCGTGATTGTTTCCGGCGCGCAAGATCTTATTCACTAAATCGCCGTGATTGGTCAGAAAAATCAGGCCCTGTGAATCTTTATCCAGTCGGCCGATAGGGAAAACGCGTTTGCTGTGGTTAACGAAATCGCTGATATTATCCCGTTCGCCTTCTTCCATGGTGGTGATAATGCCAACGGGTTTATTCAGGGCAATAAAAACCAGGTCTTCTTCATCGCGCGGTTCGATAAGCTGACCGTTCACTTTCACCACGTCACCGGCAAAAACCTGCGCGCCAACGGCGGCCCGCTTGCCGTTAATAAAGACATTTCCCTGTTCGATATAGCGATCGGCGTCGCGACGAGAACAGATACCGCTCTCGCTAATGTATTTATTGAGACGAATGGATGAGTTGGTCAGCATGGTTCCTCCGTAAAAAAGCGGACTATACATTAACCGCGCTACGTTGCGAATACGGGTTAATCATATAGTCCGCTAAGGGCGGCGTTTTTACCTGCTGCTCAGATTGCCCGCCTGCACGGTTTGCTGTATCGACTTATCACCCGCCACGGCAGAAAGCGTGCCGTCAACGGACGGCTTCAGCGGCGCGTCTTTCGCCAGGCTGCCCTGCATTTTCAGGGTCAGCTCACCGTTTTCATCCAGAGGAACCGCTGGCCATCCCCAGTCCTGCAACAGATTCAGCGGCGTTTCACGGCCATGGAGTGAAAGCGTAAATGCGCGTTGCGGCTGCTGCGAAACCGTTGCCAGCCCCTCAATGATGCCGCTGCGGGGAAAGGCGCTCATCTCCGTTACGTTGATGACCTTGTCATCCGCCGTCAGGGCGAGAGAAGGGTGACGCAGATCCACACGGTTAAACGTTGCTTCCGCCGCATTAAAGCTCAGGTTGCCGCCCCAGATCCCCCATTCCCGGTCACGCACCAGCTGCAGATTGCTGCCGTTACCCTCCAGCGAGGTCATTTGAAAAGGAAAGGCCGGATCGACATCAATAATCAGGTTATGACTGACGTTCAGCTTTATCACTTCCACCGTCTGGAGCCACTCCGGCAGACGGCTCAGCCAGAATGTCCGCCAGCTTTGCGGCAGCGTGTACTCCAGCCCGGCGATAACCGCTTCATCCAGCGTCAGCTTTTTATCGCGGCGCGTCCAGTTGCCCGAAGCACGGATGACTCCGTTCACCCAGCGGGAGCTAAACTGCGTCAGCGCGATACCCTGCGGCGAAAAGCTCATATTGACGATAGGATCGTTCAGCAGCAGCGTGCCGTTCACAAAACTGCTGGCATTCATCGACAGCGAGCCGTCGTCGCTTTCCCAGCTGCCTTCACGCAGCGTCATATTTTTCAGCGCCAGATTAAGATCGGTTACTGCCCAGTCCTTCCCTTCTAACCGTGCATCGGTCACATCGACCCGCCCGAAATGCACGGCGGGCAGCGCCAGTAAAGGCTGTAAAAACCCGGCAGGCGTTTTGCTGCTTTGTAAACGCAGATTGCTCAGCCTTAACGTGCTGACTTGCCAGCTGCCCTGTTCGTCACGCTGTGCGCTGGCCGTTATCGACCCTCGCGCCACATCGGCGCCCAGATTGCTTATCACCAGCTGTTGGGGCGTAACATGGCCTTCAAGCAGGACATTACTGGCAGGTACGCCTTTAAAATTTAGCGAACCGGCACTGAACTGAAAACGGGCGTTATGGCCAATAAAGCTGGTGGCCTCAGGTTGCCACGGCATCACGCCGCCATTTACATGCTGTGCATTCAAAGGCAGCGCATTGTGATAGCTGTCAACGGCCATGTCACTTAGCTGGAAACGCTCGGCGGAAAGAGGCAGCTGACTGGTCTTATCGGTAGCCCTTAACGTGCCCTGACTGAGCACGATGCTGGCAAAATGCAGGGGCCGGGAGAACGATGCAATGCCCAACCCTAAATCGACTTTTTTTGCCACCAAAATAGCAGGTTTAGTTTTACGGCCGAACGAGACGTCATGCAGAATCAGGTGTGATGGCGTGGAAAAATTATGTTCCAGCCGGCCTACGACAAGTTGGTAAGTGCTGTGCTGGCTAAGGGTGCGACTGAGCCAGCTGGCTCCCCAGCGTGTTCCCAAAAGCAAATACACGATGATGACAATCGCCAGCAGGATAACCAGCAGCGAAAGAAGAACTTTTCCAACAGATTTCATGAGCTATCCCTGTGCGCTTTTATTAAGGGGTGTTATGCCTGATTTATGCACGAAGCTCAACCCTGGAAAGGCGGCAGAGGGCGCTCACCTCTGCCATTTACGCTACTTCTCCTGAGGGAAAAGCAAATTCAGGACGATGGCCGTAATGCCCCCAGCGGCGATACCGGAAGAAAGCAGCGTTTTCAGCCATTCTGGCGCAAATTGCAGGATCAGCGGCTGCTGTGAAACGCCCAACCCAACCGCCAGCGACAGCGCAATAATCATAATGGCCCGACGATTCAGCGGCTCGCGTGAAACGATGCGCACGCCCGAAGCGGCGATGGTGCCAAACATCACGATGGTCGCGCCGCCCAGCACCGGCTCAGGAATATGCTGTACAAAGCCACTGACCGCCGGGAAAAGTCCCAGCACGATCAGCATCAGCGCCACCACAAAACCGACATAACGGCTGGCGACGCCGGTCAGCTGGATCACGCCATTGTTCTGACCAAAACAAGAGTTGGGGAAGGTATTAAACAGCGCAGATACGCATGAATTCAGCCCGTTTGCCAGCACGCCGCCTTTCAGCCGCTTCATGTAGAGTGGCCCGCTGACCGGCTGCTCTGAAACGTCAGAAGTGGCAGTAATATCGCCGATGGTTTCCAGCGAGGTCACCATAAATACCAGCATCAGCGGGATCAGCAGATTCCAGTCGATGCCCAGCCCGTAATAAAAAGGCGTGGGTATGGCAATCAACGGCTGGGTAGCCGGGGCGTTCCCGGAGGGCAGCATATTCATCACCCAGGCCAGCAAATAACCAACGGCCATGGCGATAACCAGAGAAGCTACGCGCAAATAGGGATTACGCTGTCGGTTCAGTAAAACAATGACTAACAGCACGGCACCGGCCAGCAGCAGGTTCTTTGGTGCACCAAAGGTGTGGTCGCTCATGGCGGCAAACCCCCCGCCGATAGAGGTGAGACCGACCTGAATCAGCGACAACCCGATAATCATCACTACGATGCCGGAAACCAGCGGCGTAATGATACGGCGTGCCAGGTGCAACACGCGAGAAAGCGCCATTTCGGTAACGGAAGCCAGCATCAGTGTACCGAACAGGGCGGCCATCATCGTTGGCACGTCCGCTCCGCCGTTTTTTAACGCCATGCCCCCCATTATCAGCGGCGTGACGAAGTTAAAGCTGGTGCCCTGAATCGACAGCAGCCCCGAGCCTACCGGTCCCCAGGTTTTTATTTGCAGAACCGAGGCGACGCCGGAGGCAAACAGCGACATGCTGATAATGTGCTGTGTATCCTGTGCTGGCAGGCCCAAAGCCTGACAAATCAGCAATGCAGGCGTGATAACCGCCACAAACATCGCCAGCAAATGCTGGCAAGCGGCAAACAATGTTTGCGGCAGCGGCGGGCGATCTTCAAGGCGATAAATCAATTCACTTTTCGCAGCGGGCACAGCGCTGCGGCTGGCTTCAGAAAGATTGGCGGACATGCTCAGAGGTTCCATGGCGAACAAAGTGGCGATTTTAAGCTTCTGCACGACAAAAGCAAACGATTGCCAACCACATGGGTTAAACGCCGGACGGCAAAGCGACCCACAATTCACTAAGCTTAAGCCTCACGCCTGCGGGCCAACCAAAGGGATCTGAACATGAACATATTTATTATTGGCGCAACGGGCGGCGTAGGTCGCCGTCTGAGAAAACGGCTGGTTAAGGCGGGCCATCAGGTAACAGGGCTTTATCGCCGCGACAGTCAGATAGCCTCGCTGGAGGCCGATGGCGTTAAACCGGTCAATATCGACCTGATGAATACCAGCAGCGAAAGGCTGGCGGCGGCGATGCAGGGCTGCGAGGCCGTGGTATTTTCAGCAGGCGCCGCAGGGGCAGGCGTGGATTTAACTGACGGCATCGACGGCCGCGGGGCGCGTTTTGCTGCCGAGGCGGCCAGGCTGGCAGGCATTCAGCGCTTTCTGCTGGTCTCTGCTTTTCCGGATGCGGGAAGGGGTAAAGAACCTTCACCGGGTTTTGAGCACTATATGCAGGTAAAAAAGCAGGCCGACGTCATGCTGGCCTCCTCCTCGCTGGATTGGGTAATCTTACGGCCCGGCACGCTGGTTAACGAAGCCGGTACGGGAAAAGTCAAAGCCGGGCTGGCCATCCCTTACGGTACGGTTCCGCGAGATGATGTGGCTGCTGTTCTGCATACGCTGCTTGAACAGCCAGAAGTGAAAAGGGTC
>NZ_DALZCD010000076.1:1249-15930 GCF_031978025.1 Erwinia sp. | reverse complement strand
ACCGTGCCGGCGACTTAACCGTGACGACGTTCGAAATCAGTCATAAACTCGGTTAGGGCCTTAACACCTTCCAACGGCATGGCATTGTAAATTGAAGCACGCATACCGCCTACGGCCCGATGGCCTTTTAACGCATGCAGGCCCGCGGCAAATGACTCTTCGAGAAAAACTTTATCCAGCGCTGCATCAGCCAGCTGGAAAGGGATATTCATGCGAGAGCGGTTAGCATGAGCCACTTCATTGCGATAAAAATCACTGCTATCAATGATGCCGTATAGCAAGTCGGCCTTCGCCTGATTACGCTTGTCCATTTCCGCCACGCCGCCCTGCTCTTTGAGCCATTTAAACACCAGGCCAGAAAGATACCATGCGAAAGTTGGCGGCGTGTTAAACATGGAATCATTTTCGCTTAATACCGTGTAGTCCAGAATTGACGGCAACGCTTTTTGCGCCTTGCCCAATAAATCTTCACGGACCACCACCAGCGTCAGGCCAGCCGGACCGATGTTCTTCTGCGCACCAGCATAAAGAACACCATAGCGGTTAATATCTAACGGCCGGGAAAGAATGGTAGAAGAGAGATCGGCTACGGCAATCTTATCACCGAAATCCGGCTCTTCATTGATAGCGACACCGTCAATGGTTTCGTTTGGACAATAATGCACATACGCTGCCTCATCTGAAAGCGCCCACTGGTTCATAGGCGTGATAGCACGCAGTCCTTCGACGGTGGTTTTCACATCAATGACGTTAGGGGTACAGTATTTTTCCGCTTCTTTTATTGCGCTGTGCGCCCAGTATCCGCCATCTGCATAGTCTGCCGTACTGTGGTGACCTAAAAGGTTCATTGGTACAGCGGCAAACTGTGCACGAGCGCCACCGTGGCAGAACAATACTTTGTAATTTGAGGGGATTTTCAGCAGATCGCGAAAATCGTTTTCCGCTTCTACGGCCACCTGCGTAAATTCCTTACTGCGATGACTGATCTCCATTACAGAGGTTCCTGACCCCTGCCAGTTGCAGAGTTCCTGTTCGGCACGACGTAGCACTTCTACCGGCAGCATTGCTGGACCGGAGCTAAAATTGAAAACCTGGCTCATTTCCCCTCACCACTTTCAGATCAATCGATTTCGAGTCTGCTACCGGTTTTATCATTGCCACCCTGGCGCTGCAATGTTTAATCGGGTCAGCCGACCAGTTGTGCGGCGCGTGCCGCAACAGCTTGTAGCGTGAAATAAAGTGAACGCGATATTTTGTGAGGCACCTTCCGATTAGCTTTTTCCATGGCCGATCTCCACGAGTGAAAATGCCACAATAGCCGGGATAAAACAGTCTGTCGGATAGCGAATGGGCGGGAAACCCCGTATCATGGCGCGCTTTCGGCACAACCCAAAAAACGAGTGGGCACTATGACGCAAACCTATATTCCAGGCAAAGATGCCGCCCTGGAAGATTCCATCGCAAGCTTTCAGCAAAAATTACAGGATCTTGGCTTCCATATTGAAGAAGCCTCCTGGCTGAACCCGGTTCCTCATGTCTGGTCGGTCCATATTCGCGATCGCGATTGCCCGCTCTGCTTCACCAATGGTAAAGGCGCAAGCAAAAAAGCGGCGCTGGCTTCGGCGCTGGGTGAATACTTTGAGCGTCTGTCGACTAACTACTTCTTTGCTGATTTTTGGCTGGGTAAGACCCTCGCTAACGGCGATTTCGTGCATTATCCTGACGAAAAATGGTTTCCGTTGCCGGATGACGACAGCCTGCCAGAAGGCCTGCTTGATGCGCGCCTTAAGGCCTTTTACGATCACGAGCAGGCCCTTAGCGCCAGCGATTTGATCGATCTGCAGTCTGGCAATGCTGCACGCGGTATCTGTGGTCTGCCTTTTACCCGTCAGTCTGATGGGCAGACGGTGTATATTCCAATGAATATCATCGGCAATCTGTATGTCTCTAACGGCATGTCGGCGGGCAATACGGCCAATGAAGCACGCGTTCAGGGGCTGTCTGAAGTGTTCGAGCGCTATATCAAAAACCGCATTATTGCCGAATCCATCAGCCTGCCTGAAATCCCGCAGGATGTGCTTAATCGTTATCCGGGCGTAGTGGAGTCGATTGCTACCTTAGAAGCGGAAGGCTTTCCTATCTTCGCTTACGATGCCTCTCTGGGCGGCAAATATCCGGTTATTTGCGTGGTGCTTTTCAATCCGCAAAACGGTACCTGCTTTGCTTCCTTTGGCGCGCATCCTGATTTTGGCGTAGCGCTGGAGCGTACCGTTACGGAACTGCTACAGGGGCGCGGGCTGAAAGATCTGGATGTCTTTACGCCACCCACTTTTGATGATGAAGAAGTCGCTGAACACGCCAATCTTGAAACGCACTTTATCGATTCCAGCGGGTTAATCTCCTGGGATATGTTTAAAGATGATGCGGATTATCCTTTCGTCGACTGGAGCTTTGCAGGCACCACGCAGGAAGAGTTCGCTACGCTAATGGCTATCTTTAAAACGGAAGATCGTGAAGTCTACATTGCTGACTATCAGCATCTGGACGTTTATGCCTGCCGTATTATCGTGCCGGGCATGTCGGATATCTATCCTGCGGAAGATTTGCTGCTGGCTAATAACAGTATGGGTGCCTACCTGCGCGATACCCTGTTATCCCTGCCTGACAGCCAGTGGGAAAAAGAGGATTACCTCGCGCTGATTGAACGTCTGGACGAAGACGGCCATGACGATTTTACTCGCGTACGTGAACTGCTGGGCCTGGCGACGGGCAAAGATAACGGCTGGTATACGCTGCGTATCGGCGAGCTTAAAGCCATGCTGGCTTTAGCGGGCGGCGATATCGATCAGGCGTTGATCTGGACGGAATGGACCATGGAGTTCAATGCCTCCCTCTTTTCACCCACCCGTGCCAACTACTATCGTTGCCTGCAAACGCTGCTGCTGCTGAGCCTTGAGGACGAGCGCGATCCTGTTCAATATCATACTGCTTTTGTACGTATGTATGGACAGGAAGCAGTAGACGCGGCTTCTGCCGCTATCAGCGGTGAGGCGCCTTTCTACGGTTTGCAGAGCGTGGATGAAGAACTGCTGGCCTTCCCTGCTCATCAGTCGCTGTTAGCAGCCTATGAGAAACTGCAGCAGGCAAAACGTAGTTACTGGAAATAACCTTTGTGGCCCGTGAAACAAAACGGGCCTTTTTTCAGGACCAATTTTAAGCTTAATTAATTCATTAATTTCTCTTAACGTTAATAAAAAGTAATCCATTTATTTCCAGTTATTAAATGATTTCATTTAATAACGACCCATTTTACGCTCTCTGTTAGCGAGCATGACGACCCAGGCTAACGAAAATTAAAAAAATAATAGATTATTTAAAATAAATTTTAATATTAAAAATCAACAAGCTACCTTTAATATCGCGCTTTTTTTACACTTATTTCGGCAATGCCCGACGTCAATATGATCCACATCAATTTCTCACCTATACTGCTTTGTTAGTATTTCGTTGTTGATTAATTTCAGGAGACGTTAGTGTGAAAGCTGGCAATCCGTTCGACTTACTTTTACCGTCTGAAATGGCTAAAGTCGCTGAAGAAGCTGGCGTCTATAAAGCCCAAAAACATCCCTTTACCACCTTTTTTCTGGCGATTACCGCGGGCGTCTTTATTTCCATCGCATTCGTTTTTTATATCACCGCGACCACAGGGGCCGAAACGCTGCCCTATGGCATTGCGAAGCTGATTGGCGGCATTTGCTTTTCACTGGGGCTGATGCTGGTGGTGGTCTGCGGCGCCGATCTCTTCACGTCGACCGTTTTAACTATGGTCGCTAAAGCCAGCGGGCGCATTACCTGGGGCCAGCTGGCTCGCAACTGGCTCAACGTGTATATAGGAAATTTCTTCGGCGCGATGTTCTTTGTCGGGCTGATCTGGTTTGCCGGCCAGTATATGGTGGCAAATGGTGCATGGGGGTTAAATGTTCTGCAAACGGCTGACCATAAAATGCACCATACTTTTATTCAAGCTGTCTGCCTCGGCACCCTCGCCAACCTGATGGTTTGCATGGCGGTCTGGATGAGCTATTCCGGCCGCAGCCTGACGGACAAAATGCTGTCAATGCTTCTGCCTGTCGCGATGTTTGTCGCCAGTGGATTTGAGCACAGCATTGCCAACATGTTCCTTATCCCCATGGCGATCGTGATTAAAGATTTCGCGGCCCCTGAGTTCTGGCAGGCCACAGGAACCACGGCAGCGCACTTTTCCAGTCTCACAGTAAGCAATTTCATTGTGGACAATCTTATCCCCGTGACGCTTGGCAATATTATTGGCGGTGGATTGCTGGTCGGTCTGACCTACTGGGTTATCTATTTGCGGGACGGCGATCATCACTGATTGCCGGCAACAGGATTAAGCCCTGCTGTGATGCAGCAGGAACGAAAGAACTTCATTGAAAAGGTGATCACATGAGCGAGCAAAATGTAAACCAGGCGGCTGCCTGGGCAGGCTTTGCAGAGGGCGAATGGCAGAACAGCATCAACGTCCGTGACTTCATTCAGAAAAACTATACGCCTTATGAAGGTGATGAATCCTTCCTGAGCGGCGCAACTGAAGCCACCACGCAGCTGTGGGACAAGGTGATGGAAGGGATTAAGCTCGAAAACCGCACCCATGCGCCGGTCGATTTCGACACCGATTTAGCCTCTACTATCACTTCCCATGACGCAGGCTATATCAATCGTAAGCTGGAAACCATCGTCGGTTTACAGACTGAAGCCCCATTGAAACGCGCGCTGATCCCATTTGGCGGCATTAAAATGGTGGAAGGTTCCTGTAAAGTCTACGGACGTGAACTGGACGCTGGCCTGAAAAAAGTCTTTACCGAATACCGTAAAACGCATAATCAGGGCGTATTTGATGTGTATACGCCAGACATCCTGCGCTGTCGTAAGTCCGGCGTGCTTACCGGCCTGCCGGATGCCTACGGCCGTGGCCGTATCATTGGTGACTACCGGCGCGTAGCGCTTTACGGCATTGATGCGTTAATGAAAGATAAATTCGCGCAGTTCGCCTCGCTGCAAAGCGATCTTGAAAATGGCGTTAATCTTGAAGCAACTATTCGCCTGCGTGAAGAAATTGCTGACCAGCACCATGCGCTGCAGCAGATAAAAGAGATGGCGGCCAAATACGGCTGCGATATCTCCGGCCCGGCCACTACGGCTCAGGAAGCGGTACAATGGACCTACTTTGGCTACCTGGCAGCCGTTAAGTCACAAAATGGCGCGGCGATGTCTTTCGGTCGTGTATCCACCTTCCTGGATATTTATATCGAACGCGATCTGCAGGCGGGTAAAATTACCGAGCAGGATGCACAGGAACTGATTGACCACCTGGTGATGAAGCTGCGTATGGTGCGCTTCCTGCGTACGCCTGAATACGATGAGCTGTTCTCCGGTGACCCAATCTGGGCAACGGAATCTCTGGCTGGCATGGGCGTTGACGGCCGTACGCTGGTCACTAAAAACAGCTTCCGCTTCCTGAATACTCTTTACACCATGGGCCCTTCACCAGAGCCAAACATGACCATCCTTTGGTCGGAAAAACTGCCGCTGAACTTCAAGAAATTTGCGGCTAAAGTTTCCATCGATACCTCGTCCGTTCAGTACGAAAATGACGATCTGATGCGTCCTGATTTCAACAATGATGATTATGCCATCGCCTGTTGCGTCAGCCCGATGATCGTAGGCAAGCAGATGCAGTTCTTCGGCGCCCGCGCCAATCTTGCCAAAACCATGCTTTACGCTATTAACGGCGGCGTGGATGAAAAACTCAAAATGCAGGTGGGGCCAAAAGACGCACCGATGATGGATGATGTGCTGGAATATGAAAAAGTGATGGAGCGGATGGATCACTTTATGGACTGGCTGGCAAAACAATACGTTACCGCGCTGAATATCATCCATTACATGCACGATAAATACAGCTACGAAGCTTCGCTGATGGCCCTGCACGATCGCGATGTCTATCGGACCATGGCCTGTGGTATTGCTGGCCTGTCGGTCGCCGCCGATTCACTCTCTGCAATCAAATATGCCAAAGTTTCACCTGTCCGTGATGAAGATGGCCTGGCGGTGGACTTCAAAATTGAGGGTGAATATCCGCAGTTCGGTAATAATGATTCACGTGTGGATGATATTGCGTGTGACCTTGTTGAACGCTTTATGAAAAAGATTCAGCAGCTGCAGACTTACCGCAACGCGGTGCCTACCCAGTCGGTGCTGACCATCACCTCTAACGTGGTGTACGGTAAGAAAACAGGTAACACGCCAGACGGTCGCCGTGCCGGTGCACCTTTCGGTCCGGGCGCTAACCCAATGCACGGTCGCGATCAGAAAGGCGCAGTGGCTTCACTGACTTCCGTGGCAAAACTGCCTTTTGCCTACGCTAAAGACGGTATCTCCTACACTTTCTCTATCGTGCCAAATGCACTGGGTAAAGATGACGACGTGCGTAAAGCCAACCTTGCCGGACTGATGGATGGTTACTTCCATCACGAATCCAGCATTGAAGGGGGTCAGCACCTGAACGTTAACGTAATGAACCGCGAAATGCTGCTCGAAGCAATGGATAATCCTGAGAAGTATCCTCAGCTGACTATTCGCGTTTCGGGTTATGCGGTGCGTTTTAACTCGCTGACTAAAGAACAGCAGCAGGATGTCATTACCCGTACCTTTACACAGACGATGTAAACCTCAGGGCTCCGGTTCGCCGGAGCCCAGCCTGTTTTGCCGGCCCTCTGCTTA
This sequence comes from Erwinia sp., assembly GCF_031978025.1. Classification (NCBI taxonomy): domain Bacteria; kingdom Pseudomonadati; phylum Pseudomonadota; class Gammaproteobacteria; order Enterobacterales; family Erwiniaceae; genus Erwinia; species Erwinia sp. The sequence continues at coordinate 9,129 of NZ_DALZCD010000076.1, read as the reverse complement.
GCAGGGGGCCGGCAAAACAGACTTAACGCAGCTTCAGACTGCGTAGCCGCTTAAAGCGGCGCCACTATGGAGAATGCACCGCAATGTCAGTTAAAGGTCGTATCCACTCATTTGAATCCTGCGGGACCGTTGACGGCCCCGGGATCCGATTTATCACCTTTTTTCAGGGCTGCCTGATGCGCTGCCTCTACTGCCATAACCGGGATACCTGGGACACGCATGGCGGTAAAGAAGTCACGGTAGAGGAACTGATGAAAGAAGTGGTCACCTACCGTCATTTTATGAACGCCTCCGGCGGCGGCGTGACTGCCTCAGGCGGGGAAGCTATTTTGCAGGCGGAGTTTGTTCGCGACTGGTTTCGTGCCTGCCATGCTGAAGGCATTAACACCTGTCTGGATACCAACGGTTTTGTCCGCCGCTACGATCCGGTTATCGACGAACTGTTGGAAGTAACCGATTTGGTCATGTTGGATCTCAAGCAAATCAACGATGATGTTCACCAAATTCTTGTCGGCGTTTCTAACCACCGCACGCTGGATTTCGCTCGCTACCTGGCGAAAAAAAATATCCGCACCTGGATACGCTATGTGGTAGTGCCGGGCTATTCCGATGATGATGATTCCGCGCACCGGCTGGGCGAATTTACCCGTGATATGGGCAACGTTGAGAAGATAGAATTATTGCCCTACCACGAGCTGGGTAAACACAAATGGCTGGCAATGGGTGAGGAATATAAACTGGATGGTGTTCATCCACCGAAGAAAGAGACGATGGAGCGAGTGAAGCATATTCTGGAAGGATACGGTCATAAAGTGATGTACTAACGAGCGGCTACCCGCTCGTTTCTCTTTTTACCTTAATCAGGCATGCGCAATCGGCGTGGCATGGCGATCGGCTTTGCGCAGCAGCATCATCAGATAAACCAGCGCTACCCCCGCAATCATCACAAACAGCACCCGGTCAGAATAGCTCTGCATCAGCATTGAAGTCAGGGCCGGGCCGGCCAGACTGCCTGTGGTATAGCTCAGCAGTAATGCCTGATTCATCGCGACCAGTTCGTGATGGGCTACTTTCTCGCAGGCCCATGACATAGCGACAGGATAAAGCGTAAAGCCTGAACAGCCGAGGACAAAGAGCGCGGGTGCCATAGCAGCATTGCTGAGCATCGCTACCGCGCCCAAAATAACGCCAAATACCAGCACGCGCAGCACCAGCAAGCGTCCATAGCGATCGGCCAGGCGCCCTACCGGCCACTGCCCGATAATACCGGCACTGACCAACAGCGCCATCCAGTAGCCGACGGCAGAGTCATCCATTCCCTGATGAGAAAGATAAAGCGGCATCAGTCCATACAGCGACCCTAACAGGATGCCGGAAATAATGCAGCCGTTGATGCCCAGTCGCGCACTACGCCGACGCAGCATAGACCACATGCGTCCGGCTGGGGCCTCTTCGCCTTCACCGCTGGCGGTAATACGGGTAAAAACCAGGGGCAAAATAGCCGCCACGATAAAACCGGTGACCCAGGGCAGAGTATGCAGCAGTTCCGTTGACACCTTGCTGACCAACAGCTGACCAATCACCGTCGCTATATAATAAACAATCATATAGGCTGCCAGCAGCTGGCCGCGATTGCGCAAAGTGCCGCTGCAGAGCAAGGCACTTTCAACCACAACCCAAATCAGGGCGCAGCCGATGCCCGCAACAAAACGCCAGGCGGACCATGCCCAAAAACCCTGTTCAAAACCCAGTGAAGCCGTAGCCAGGGCAAACAGCGCAGTAGCAATATAGTAAGCACGATTAAAGCCCAGGCGCTTGATCAGCCAGCCCGCTATCAGGGTGCCGATCAGGTTTCCCGTAAAGTAAGCGGAGCTGACGGTGCCGACCTGCCAGGTAGGCAGAGCGTCATGAGTAAGCCAGAGCGGTACCAGAGTGTTGAGCACGGCGATAGCAATCGTCAGCAGCAGCAGGCCGCAGAGCAGCACAATAACGGGACGGGACCAGGTAGACATAGTCAGAAATGACCAAAATAAAGGAAGATTTTGCGCGCATAATGCCACCGGCCGGATTATTGTCAACGGGCCAGTTCAGGCCACCGCACAATTTGCCGAGCGGTAATTTAAATTTTTTATCTGCCTTGAGATAAGCTCCGATTAAAAAGCAGCCAAAGACAAGTTATCTTATTGAAAAATAGCATATAATTTCAAGTGACGCTTTTCTCTGTCGATGATATTTATTGTTAGATAATCAGGGGCTGCCAACCAGGCTGCAGGCAAAAAAAAACCTGCAGGCATGACCCGCAGGTTTTTTTAGTCACCCTAAAGATTAACCGATGAACTCAAGGCCTTTCATATAGGGACGCAGCACTTCCGGCACCTGAATCCGGCCATCTGCCTGCTGATAATTTTCCAGTACGGCAACCAGCGTACGGCCAACCGCCAGACCAGAGCCATTCAGCGTATGCACCAGACGCGGTTTTTTCTCCGTTTTGCTGCGGCAGCGCGCCTGCATACGGCGAGCCTGGAAATCGCCCATATTAGAGCAGGAAGAGATTTCGCGGTAGGTGTCCTGCGCGGGGAGCCAGACTTCCAGATCGTAGGTCTTGCACGAACCAAAGCCCATATCACCCGTGCACAGCAGCACCTTGCGGTAAGGCAGCGCCAGCAGTTGCAGCACCTTCTCTGCGTGGCCAACCAGCTCTTCAAGCGCCTGCATGGAATCTTCCGGACGCGTGATCTGCACCATTTCCACCTTGTCGAACTGGTGCATACGGATAAGTCCACGCGTATCACGTCCATAGGCACCGGCTTCAGAGCGGAAACAAGGCGTATGCGCAGTCAGTTTCAACGGCAGCGATTCTTCTTCCAGAATTTCATCGCGCACCAGGTTGGTCAGCGGCACTTCCGCCGTAGGGATCAGCGCATAGTCGCTGGATGAAGCTTCTTCATCCAGTGGACGAGTATGGAAAAGATCTTCGCCAAACTTTGGCAGCTGGCCCGTGCCGTAAAGCGTGGCATGATTGACCAGGTAAGGAACGTAAGTTTCAAGGTAACCATGCTGCTCGGTGTGCAAATCCAGCATAAACTGGCTGAGCGCACGATGCATCAGTGCAATTTGCCCCTTCATCACTACAAAGCGCGAGCCGGTCAGTTTAGCCGCAGCGGCAAAATCCAGACCGGCAGCCATCTCACCCAACTCAACGTGGTCGCGCACTGCAAAATCATACTTGCGCGGCTCGCCCCAGCGGCTTACTTCCTGATTCTCGCTGTCATCTTTGCCCAACGGCACTTCATCAACGGGATTATTAGGGATCGCTAAAGCGACATCACGAATCTCGTTCTGTAATGCATCCAGTTCCGCTTTGGCCGCATCCAGGCGCTCGCCCAGTGCGTTCACTTCCTGACGTAACGGCTCGATATCTTCCCCACGCGCTTTGGCCTGCCCGATAGATTTGGATCGGGAATTACGTTCAGCCTGCAGCGTTTCGGTTTCGACCTGCAGAACTTTGCGGCGTTCTTCCTGCGAGCGTAGGGTTTCAACGTCCAGCTTATAGCCCCGGCGTGCCAGTTTTTCAGCGACTGCGTCTGGCTCATTACGCAGCAGATTGGGATCGAGCATGCTTGTCCTGTGATCAGTAAAAAAAGTGGGCGCATTCGCGAGGCGAATGCATTGAATTCCTTGCTAACCTTACCGCAACGCCCGGATCAACGATAGCGTTTTGTCGGGCTATTTTGATCCTGCCCGGCAAGCCAGGCCAGCTTTTCGCCAATCTTCCCTTCCAGCCCGCGCGAGGTCGGCTGATAATAGCGCGTCTGCGCCATTTCGCCCGGGAAATAGTTCTCTCCCGCGGCATAAGCACCGGGTTCATCATGCGCGTAACGATACTCGGCGCCCAAACCCATCTCTTTCATTAGCTTAGTGGGCGCGTTACGCAGATGTTCAGGCACATCGTAATCGGGTCGATCGCGCGCATCGCGCATCGCCGCTTTAAAAGCGGTATAAACGGCATTGCTTTTGGGCGCACAGGAAAGATAAACAATGGCCTGAGCTATCGCCCTTTCGCCTTCAGCTGGCCCAACACGCGTAAAGCAGTCCCAGGCAGAAATAGCCACCTGCATCCCGCGTGGATCGGCATTGCCTACATCTTCAGAAGCGATAGCCAACAGGCGCCGTGCCACATAAAGCGGATCACCGCCTGCCGTAATAATACGTGCATACCAGTAAAGCGCGGCATCTGGTGCAGAACCGCGCACTGATTTGTGCAACGCGGAGATTAGGTCGTAAAAGCGATCGCCTTTATTATCGAATCTGGCGCTCCGCTCCCCGGAAACTTCGTTCAGCAGCTGCGGCGTCAGCAGGCGCTCGCCCTTGTCGCTGACTTCCGCCATATCGGCCATCATTTCCAGCGTATTTAACGAACGTCGGGCGTCGCCGTTTACCAGTTCCGCAATCATTCTGCGCGTCTCGTCCGGCAGCACAATGTTTTGGTTGCCATAGCCCCGCTCGCTGTCTTTCATCGCCTGGTCCAGCACGCTTTCAATATCCTCACTGGTCAGGGACTTCAGCAGATAGACGCGCGCTCTGGAAAGGAGGGCAGAATTAAGCTCGAACGAAGGGTTTTCGGTAGTCGCGCCAATGAAGGTAATGGTGCCGTCTTCAATGTGCGGCAGAAAAGCATCCTGCTGGCTTTTATTGAAGCGATGCACTTCATCAACAAACAGAATAGTGCGGCGTCCGGCATGGCGGTTTTGCCGTGCACGCTCAATGGCTTCACGGATCTCTTTCACGCCTGACGTTACGGCAGAAATACGCTCGACATCCGCCTGGCCGTAACGGCCGATGATTTCCGCCAGCGTGGTTTTACCGGTGCCCGGAGGCCCCCACAGAATCATTGAGTGCAGATGGCCTGCCTCAATGGCTCGCGGTAACGGTTTGCCCGCCGCCAGCAAATGCTGCTGGCCGATGTATTCCGCCAGCGTACGTGGCCGCATACGCGCGGCCAGAGGCTGAAATTCGTTATGAGAGAAATCCAGAGAGAGTGTCACGCTGACCTCACTGACGTTGATCGTCCACCGTCACGCCCTTGGGCGGCGTAAAACGGAACTTATCAGGGCTAACCGCAGCATTCTGCTGGCTCTTCAGGGTGTAGCTGCTGCGCTGTCCGTCCTGCTCAACGGCGCTAAATTGATTGATGGTGCCGTTGGAGGAGACGTTGATCGTAAATTGTTTCAGGTTACCGTCGGCCGATTTTGGCGTCAGTTCAAAATTATCACCCAGCTGTTTGATATTGTACTGTTTCCAGTCGCTGCGCTGGTTGCGGGCAATCAACATAAACGGCGTGTTGCTGGTGGCATCCTTGAGCCAGGTAGCGCTGACCTGCTCGACGAAGGGGTTATAGAACCACAACGTTTTGCCATCTGAAATCAGGGTGCTTTCATCCGGTGCGGTCATATGCCAGTTGAAGAGATCGGGGCGTTTAACCCACAGTTCGCCTTCACCATCCTGTACGGACTGGCCGCTGCCATCGGTCACTTTTTGCTGAAAGCTGGCATGGAAACTGGTGACTTTATCCAGACGCTGCTGCAGGTCAGAAGAAGCATCTGCCATAACGCTGGCAGAAGCAAAAGTAGCAAGCAGACAGCATGTGATAGTGAGTTTTTTCATTTACAGCATCCTTATTGAAACTTTTGTATCCCGATTAGTGGGCAGGCTTAACTGTAGCCAGGCCGCAACGAAAGCAACAGGGGAAAAAGCTGATTGCGACAGATGAGATGGGGGCAAACTGCTGAAATTCAACGGGCCGGCATGACCGGCCCGTTGCTTTTGACAAAATTACATCTCGTGCGGCGGTGGCGAAAGCACCTCGCGGTTGCCGTTATGGCCAGGCGGCGACACAATACTTTGCGCTTCCATTTGCTCAATGATTCGGGCTGCGCGGTTGTAACCGATACGGAACTGGCGCTGCACGCCGGAAATAGACGCGCGACGCTTTTCTACCACAAAAGCGACAGCCTGATCGAACAGCGGATCCAGCTCTTCATCGCCATCCAGTCCCAGCGACGCATTTTCACTCTCCTCGCCCGCAGTAATACTTTCAATGTACTGAGGACGTCCGCGTGCTTTCCAGTCCTGAACCACGGCATGCACTTCTTCATCTCTGACGAAAGCGCCATGTACACGCATCGGCATTGAGGAGTTCGGCGGCATATAAAGCATATCACCCATCCCCAACAGTGATTCCGCACCGCCCTGATCAAGGATAGTGCGCGAATCTATCTTGCTGGAAACCGTAAACGCGATGCGGGTTGGAATGTTAGCCTTAATCAGGCCGGTGATCACATCCACCGACGGACGCTGCGTCGCCAGCACAAGGTGAATACCGGCGGCACGCGCTTTTTGCGCCAGGCGGGCAATCAGCTCTTCCACTTTTTTACCCACGGCCATCATCAGGTCGGCGAATTCATCCACCAGCACCACAATGTACGGCAGTTTCTCCAGCATCGGCGGCGACGTTTCCATACTGTCGCCCGGCTTCCAGAATGGATCGGGAATAGGCCGCCCCATTTCTTCTGCCAGTTTGACCTTCTCGTTGTAGCCGGCCAGATTACGAACGCCCAACGCCGACATCAGCTTGTAACGACGTTCCATCTCGCCAACGCTCCAGCGTAGCGCGTTGGCAGCATCTTTCATATCCGTGACCACTTCGGTCAGCAGATGCGGGATACCTTCATAGACGGACAGCTCAAGCATTTTCGGGTCAATCATAATAAAGCGCACTTCTTCCGGCGTGGCTTTATAAAGCATGCTGATAATCATGGCGTTAACGCCAACGGACTTACCGGAACCGGTAGTACCGGCCACCAGCAAGTGGGGCATTTTCGCCAGATCGGCAACTACCGGCTGACCTGCGATATCTTTTCCTAACACCACCGATAGCGGCGACGGATTGTCACGGAATTTATCGCACTCAAGTACCTCACGCATATAAACAGTCTGTCGATGTTTATTCGGCAACTCCAGCCCGACGTAAGGTTTGCCTGGGATTACTTCCACCACACGTACGGCTACGGCAGAAAGCGAGCGGGCCAGGTCGCGTGACAGGTTAGAAATACGTGCAGCCTTAACGCCCGGGGCCAGATCAAGTTCAAAGCGAGTGATAACCGGTCCCGGCGAGATGCCCACGACTTCCGCTTTAACGCGATAGTCAGCCAGACGAGCTTCAACCAGACGAGCTGTCTGCTCAAGCGCAAACATATCGACAGGCTCGGCTTCCGGTGGTGGCGCAGTCAGCAGATCCAACGTAGGCAGCGGCGTGGTTGGCTTCTCCAACGGTTGCTCATGACGTACCAGGAACGGATGGAACAGGCTGTCCTGCGGTTTAGCTTCCGGCTGGGTTTGTTCAACCTGACGCACGGTTTCCTGAGACGACCAGGCTGGCGCAGCCGGTTGGGCTGGTTCCTGAGCCGCAGGCTGCCAGGCTGGCGCAGCCGGTTGAACTGGTTCCTGAGCGGCAGGCTGCCAGGCTGGCGCAGCCGGTTGGGCTGGTTCCTGAGCCGCAGGCTGCCAGGCGGGCGCAGCCGGTTGGGCCGGTTCCTGAGCTGCAGGCGGCCAGGTTGGCGCAGCTGGTTGGGCCGGCTCCTGAGCTGCAGGCTGCCAGGCTGGCGCAGCCGGTTGAGCTGGTTCCTGAGCTGCAGGCTGCCAGGTTGGCGCAGCCGGTTGGGCCGGTTCCTGAGCTGCAGGCTGCCAGGCTGGTGCAGCCGGTTGAACTGGTTCCTGAGCAGCAGGCTGCCAGGCTGGCGCAGCCGGTTGGACCGGTTCCTGAGCGGCAGGCTGCCAGGCTGGCGCAGCCGGTTGAGCTGGTTCCTGAGCTGCAGGCTGCC
>NZ_DALZCD010000076.1:0-1149 GCF_031978025.1 Erwinia sp. | reverse complement strand
AGGTTGGCGCAGCCGGTTGGGCCGGTTCCTGAGCCGCAGGCTGCCAGGTTGGCGCAGACTGTTTTACCGGTTCCTGCGGCTGGCTGTGCTGTTGCCACTGGGCAGCAGGCCGGTTTTGTTGATTTTCAGGCGGCAGCGTAAACAGGGGGTCGCCAGGCGCGTCTTCCACCAGATCGTCCGCCGGTGAAAAATCAAATGCGCCGCCGGTGTTCAATGGAGAAGCGGACTCGTTCGCCTGCGGCTGGCCGTAACGCTGGTTTTGCTGTCCGGCAAACTGACGAGCAAGCTCGGCCTGATGGCGCGCCTCTTCCTCGTCCTCCGCGACATTTTCTGTTGCGGAACCGCTGTCCATTGCAGCATCACTCTCAAGGTACCGCGCCTGCTGCTGAGCGGCAAAAGCGTCGTGCAGAGCGATCTCGTCCTGCCTCTGCTCTTCGGCTTCAGTCGGCGGAGTTGTCTGTAAGCGTTGCTCTTCTTCTTTCGCTTTTTCCTCAGCTATGCGCTGTGAAGGCAGCTTGATGCCGTAAGAAGCCAGTTCACGACGAGTCGGTAATTTAACCGGATTCGGTCGCGGTAAAGCGGGGCCAATACCCTGCTTGACCTGAGGATTAGCAGGAGCAGCCTCGCTGGTAGCACTGAAGCCCGGCATAAACGCTGTGGAAGCGGTGGCCGCGACCTGCGCGGCACTGGCCAGATTTTGCGCTACCTGCTCCGGTTGTGACGTAGAAAAATCGAAAGGCGACGTATCGGCTTCCCGCCAATTACCCATGCGAGGAGCGTCGTCCTCTTCAGAAACAGGAACGGATGGCGCAGGCGTTTCCTCTGGCATCTCGAAGCGATAAAGTTCTGGCTCTGCCGCAACAGGCGGTGTGGAAGCCTGCATAGCTGCTTCCGGCTGCTGCTGAGCGACTGTTGACGCTGCTGCAGGAGCAGAAACTGCCGGGCCTGTCGTCGTCGCTGGCGCAGCCGGTACTGACGCGGGCTTACTTAGCAGAGGATCGTTTTCATCCTCTTCGGCGGCCGGTGCGGCAAGCAGAATATCGTCTTCGTCATCATAACGAGCACGCTGCTTCAGAACGGGTTGGTCATCCAGCGCTTCCTCATCGTCATCGTGGTCATATCTGTACTCATCATCACGCCTGCGTCCAC
>NZ_DALZCD010000075.1:0-16094 GCF_031978025.1 Erwinia sp. | reverse complement strand
AGATCCTGAGCTGATTAGCCAGGTACTGGATCGGGTGATGAGCAACTACCTGATGCAGAACGTGGAGCGTAAATCCGCCGAGGCGCAGAAGAGCCTGGAGTTCCTGCAGCATCAGCTGCCGCAGGTGCGTGGCAAGCTGGACGAAGCGGAAGACAAGCTCAATACCTATCGCCGCAATAATGAATCGGTTGATATGTCGCTGGAAGCCAAATCGGCGCTGGACTCCTCCGTCAGCGTACAGAGCCAGCTGAACGAGCTGACCTTCCGTGAGGCAGAAGTTTCCCAGCTGTTTACCAAAGATCACCCGACTTACCGCGCGCTGCTGGAAAAACGTAAAACGCTGGAAGACGAGCAGAAAAAACTGAACCACAAAATTGGTCAGATGCCTCAGACCCAGCAGGAAATTTTACGTCTGACCCGTGATGTGCAGGCCGGTCAGGAAATTTACATGCAGCTGCTTAACCGTCAGCAGGAGCTGAGCATCAGCAAAGCCAGTACGGTTGGCGACGTGCGCATCATTGACCATGCGGAAACCGCGTCCAAGCCTGTGGCACCGAAGAAGATCCTGATCATGCTGGCCAGCCTGATTGCCGGTCTGGTGCTGTCTGTCGGCATCATTCTGCTGAAAGCGATGTTCCACCATGGCATCACCGCGCCGGACCAGCTGGAAGAGGCCGGTATGAACGTCTATGCCAGCGTGCCGCTTTCCGAATGGCAGCGTAAAAAAGATGTTGAGGCATTAAACAAGCGTGGCGTGAAGGTCGATCCGCACAACAGCCTGCTGGCATTGGGCAACCCGACCGACCTTTCTATTGAAGCGATCCGCAGCCTGCGTACCAGCCTGCACTTCGCGATGATGGAAGCCCGAAACAACGTGCTGATGATCACCGGCGCCAGCCCTGGTATTGGTAAAACCTTTATCAGTGCCAACCTGGCAACGCTGGTAGCGAAAGCGGGACAGAAAGTGCTGTTTATCGATGGCGATATGCGCCGTGGCTATACGCATGAACTGCTGGGCGCAGCCAACAAGTCAGGGCTTTCCACTATCCTGTCGGGCAAGACGGCCTTTACCGAAGACCTCATCCAACGCGGTGATTACGGCTTTGACTTTATTCCGCGTGGTCAGGTACCGCCAAACCCTTCCGAGCTGTTAATGCATAACCGCATGAATGAGCTGCTGGAATGGGCGAACAAGCATTACGATCTGGTGCTGATCGATACGCCGCCGGTGCTGGCCGTCACTGACGCCACCATTATCGGTAAGATGGCGGGTACCGCGCTGATGGTTGCGCGCTTTGAAACCAACACGCTGAAAGAAGTGGAATTCAGCTACAAGCGCTTTGCGCAAAACGGTATCGATATTAAAGGCGTCATTCTTAACGCCGTCGTGCGTAAAGCCGCCAATGCGTACGGCTACGGCTACGACTATTACGATTACAGCTACAAAGGCAATGCAAAAAGCTAATGCTTGAGAGGATCCGCCGCCCGGCGGATCCCTTCGCCTCTGGAATCAGGCCTGTTTCCGGCTGTTTTATGTATAACCTTTAAAAGGTGCCTTGTAATGAAGGATATTTTCTTCTCGATCGTTATTCCTGCCTATAACGCCTCTGAATCGATCGTCACCACGCTGGACTGCGTTAAAGCGCAAAGCTACCCGCATTTTGAAGTGATTATCGTTGATGACAAGTCAGCCGATGCGGCAAAGCTGGCCGAGGTCGTTAACAGCGATCGCTACAGCGACCTGAAAATTAATCTGGTGCTGTCAGACGTGAAACTCAACGGCGCGGGCGCACGTAATCGCGGGATTGACCTGGCGACGGGCGACTATGTCTGCTTTTTGGACGCGGACGATGAGTGGCATGAAGACAAGCTGCTGGAGAACGTTAAAAAAATCCAGGAGCTGACCGCCAGAGGGAAAGATCGTTTTGTGATCTACAGCCAGGTGAATATTATTCAGGATGGCGCCTTTTTAAAGGTCATGCCGACCCATTTGCCTGCGCATAATGAAAGCATCGCTGAATATCTGTTCGGCTGCTACGGTTTCATTCAGACCAGTACAATCGTCCTGAAACGCGAGCACGCGGCAGAAATAAAGTTTGATGAGCGGTTTATCCGTCATCAGGATTATGATTTCTGTATCCGCGCAGATAAAAATGACTTTGAATTTGTCATGATTGCGAAACCGTTGGCTAATTACCATATGGTGAGCAAATTCAACTCCAGCCATAAAGGCGAGTCCGTAAAGTACTCTACCTTCTGGCTAAAGAGCATGAGCCCGTATCTGAGTAAACGTGACGTTTATACTTACAAAGCGTACAAGCTGCCGATCCGTTATAAAATGGATGGCAAAGTGCTGCATGCCAGCCTGAGCTTCGCGCAATATTTCTTTTTGACCAACAAAGGCAATCGCGATTATTTTCTCGGCCGTTTAAAACAGAAGTTCTCAGAACGTATTGCAAAAAAATAGCCCTGATTAAAATAATAAGACGGCGGAACAACAATGGCCATATATTGGATAATCAGTTACAGCATTCTGGCTTGCTGTATTTTTGAGTTGGCAGCAATCAACCAGCTTAACGACCCCAGGATTAAACGCGTCACGATGTGGCTGGCGTTTATCTGCACCATGGCGCTGATCTGTTTTGGCGGATCGCGTGGTCTGCACTCCGGCATGGATGACAGCCAGTACCTGGACTTTTTTGCGGATTTCTCGGCGCAGCTTCATGTTAATACCTATGATGCCATCACCGATACCTATCGCTATGAAAAGCTTTTCATGCTGCTGGCCTGGCTGTTTTCACTGTTCACCAGCCAGAGCTATTATTTTCTGTTTTTCATCTGCTTTATTGCGGTTTCCACTAACGCTTACTGCTACAAAAAATATTCTCCGCTGATCCTCTGTTCGCTTTGTTTATACTCAACTCACCTGTTTATTAACAAAGACATGAACCAGATCCGCTTCGGTTTATCCAGCGCCTTTGCTATCGCCTTTATTTGCTCGCTGGCGACGAAGAGAAACGTGCTGGCGCTGGTGTTCCTGGTGTTGAGTACGCAATCACACGCCACGGGCTATACCATTCTGCTGGCGGTCCCGTTCTTCTTCCTGCGCGAACGTAAATACCTGCCGCTGATGATCGTCTTTGCGTGTATTCCGCTGGGGATTATCGGGGGTAAAAAGCTCTTTCTCGACTCGTTGGGCATCGTGCCTGGCCTGGGTGAGCGAGCTGCGGGCTATAGCGGCACCGACTTCGATACCGCTTCACCGGTGTTTGGCCTGGCCAACCTGAAGAACATCTTCTTTATTGCTGCCTTTACGATGTACTACTTCCGTAACGGTATCCAGAAAGGCGATCGTCTGGTTTATATTTTGCTGGTCTCGTATGCGGTTGGCGCGGGCGTGCGTATTACGTTCTCCGACTTTAGTATCTTTGGTGGCAGGGTAGGTAACCTGTTCCTTCACGCCGAACCGATACTTTTCTCTTTCTTGCTGCTGCGAATACGCAATCTGCTGATAAACGTCGCCTTGTTAGCGGGGATCTGTTCTTACTACCTCGCCTATAACACGATACTTTCCGCGCAGTCGATTACCGGCTATAGCGTAGCGCCACTGTTCCGTATGTTCAGCGGCTAGGCGGCTTCGGGCCGCGCTTTTTGCTCTATTTCAACAGGATGATTGAATATGTACAGATTGCTGATCCTTATTGACGGCATTTCCAATAGCGGCGGTACGGATCGGGTTGCCAGCACCTTATCCAGCCTGCTCAGCAATAATGATTACGACGTGACGCTCTATTCGTTGAACAAAGGCGATCCTTACTATCCTACCGATGCAAAGGTTAAGATTCGCTATCCGGAAGCGACCTCGCGTCTGCTGAAGATCCGCGAGTTTATCCGCTTCGCGAAAGCGCAGCCCTTTGACGGCATTATGATCATCTCAATGGGCAAGCTCTCCGTGCAGGCGCTGCTGGCCATGAAGTTTTTTGGCGTGAAGTCAAAAATTATCTGCTGCGATCACGTCTCGATTGAAACCTTTAAGACCCCGATCCGCCGCCTGAAAGTGTTCTGTTATGGCCTGGCAGATAAAATCGCCGTGCTCACCGATCACGACAAAAGCTACCTGGAAAAAAATTACGGCGTAAAAAATGTGCACGTAATGCGAAATATCTCGCCTTTCCACGCGGAAAGCAGCGCCAGCAGCTTCGATGGAGTTTTTGCCGGCAAGCAGAATCGGGTACTGGCCGTAGGGCGTCTGACTTACCAGAAAAATTTCGATCGGATGCTCGATGTCTGGCAGCGCGTTGATAAGCAGGGCTGGAAATTGCAAATCGTCGGCGACGGTGAAGACAAGCCCGCGCTGCTGGAAAAAATCAAAAGCTACGGCATGGAAGCGAGCACGGACATCATCACGCCCAGCAAAAAGATCAACGATTACTACCGCGCCGCCGGCATTATCATCATGACTTCCCGTTATGAGGGTCTGCCTATGGTGCTGATCGAAGCGAAGAACTTTGCGCTGCCCGCCGTTGCCTTCGACTGCAAAACCGGTCCGGCAGAAATTATCAAAGACGACGGTTTCGTCATCGACTACGACAACGACGATGCCTTTGTGGCACAGCTCAACACGCTGATTGCTGACGATGAAAAGCGCAAAACTTTTGCCCACGCGGCCTGGCGCAACGCCGAAAATTACGGGCCGACGCTGATCTTACAAAAGTGGAATGAACTTCTGAATTAACGGGTGATGGTATGTTTTCAGTTCTTATGTCTCTCTATCACAGAGAGAAACCGGAAAATGTTGAGCAGTGCATGCAGAGCCTGTACGAGCAGACGCTTCCCGCTTCCGAGATTGTCGTGGTGTATGACGGCCCGCTGAGTGATGCGCTGAAAGCATCGGTCAACAACTGGATGGACAAGCTGCCGATCGTTATCGTGCCGCTGGAAAAAAACGTCGGTTTGGGCAAAGCGCTTAATGCGGGTCTGGATCGCTGCTCGCACAATATCGTTGCGCGCATGGATACCGACGACATCTGTCTGCCAGAACGTTTTGAAAAACAGATCCCCTATATGGAAGCGCATCCCGAGATGGCGTTGCTGGGTGCGGCAGTCATTGAATTTGATGAATTTGGCAATGAACGCCTGAAGCGTCTGCCGTTGAGCAGCGCCGAGATCCGCCATTTCGCCCGCATGAAAAACCCGTTCAACCATATGTGCGTGGTGTTCCGTAAGGACAAAGTGCTGGCAGCGGGCAGCTATCAGCATCACCTGTTTATGGAAGATTACAATCTGTGGCTGCGCATGCTCTCGCAGGGCTATGAAGTCGCCAACCTGCACGACATCCTGATGCGTGTACGTTCAGGCAGCGAAATGGTCAGCAAGCGCCGCGGCATGACTTACATTAAAAGCGAGGTGCAGCTCTGGTCGCTAAAAAACCGCCTGCGCCAGACCAATTTTGTTAACGGCACGCTCTATTTTCTGATCCGCACCTCAACGCGGGTCATGCCGGTAAGCGTAATGAAGTTCCTGTACGAGCGGGATCGCAAGGGATAAAAAAGCCTGCACCGGACTATACCTCTGGATGAAACAGCATCGACACTTACCTGATTAACGGAATTTTGTATGAAGCGCAGAGAATTAATCCGAACAGCATTTTCCTCCATCGTGGCAACCGCAGCACTGAGTTCGCTACCCGTAGCCGCCCGCAGTGAAGAAGCGGAGCTGAAGCTAAAGAAAGTCCCGGCTGATGCCATCCCTAAAAATGATGTGCCGATTTTTTCGCCTGACGACGTCTTTACTATGCCAGCCGGTTTCTGGCATGACTTTAACGGTAAACTTTATATTGGCAAGGCGGGTAACGATCCTGCTCAGCACCCCATCGACGTCTTTGTCAAAAGCGCAAACGGTGAGGTTTCGCTGCTGTCCCAGCCCGTAACGTTGAACAGCGACACGCTGAAGCGTTTTGTGGCCGCCAAAGGGGCGCTGTGGTCCAGCAGTGAATATTCCATGGCGCTGTATAACGATCGTGACGAGCAGCTTTTCTATGTGCCGGACGTGAAAAACAGCGGCGCTTCAGAATTCAGCCGTCGCCTGGCGCAGCCGTCCGGCTATCAGCTGATTGGTGAGATTGGCTCTTATGATGAGCTACGCCACACCACGCCGCTGTTTAACGGGGCAAAGGTGCGTCTTAAGGGCTGGCACGCCGGCACGGAAACGGGGGGGGGCGCCTTTGTTGGTGAGCTGACCAAAGCAAAGGATGACGGCGGCTATATCGCCTCATCCGGCGGCGATTACCACTGGCGTCGCGTCTCTGACGATCTCAACGCGCTGACGATTTTTGACTTTGGCGCGGTGGCCGATGGCCGTACCGACTCGCTGCCGGCTATCCAGGCCATGTTTCACTGGGCGCAGGATAACAACAGAATGTTATCCGTCCAGTTCCCGGCCGGGCGCTTTTTCGTCTCCTCATTTGATATTTCTGCTAATTACGTCAGCTATTTCCGCGTATCGGGCGCGCCTATCAACTTCGGCTACTTCCCTTCGACCACTATTGTTTCCGACGGTAAATCGGACGTCGTCTTCAAGGTGAACGCGCGGTGGGTGGAAATCAGCAACCTGAGTTTTGAAGGCCGTAACAAAGAGTTACCGAACACGCAGGGCTTCTACCACAACGTCTGTCCGGCAGGGCAATATTTCCGTGGCGCCTGCCTGCGCTTTATTGGCGTTGGCGGCACCTCATTAAGCCTGGTGGATACGCTTGATTGTAAAATTGACCAATGGTATGCCAATAACTGTACCGGCGATGTGATCAAAGCGACCTGGTCCTATACCAAAAAAGGGAACTGGGACCACAGTACCGCTATTGAACTGTCGAATTTCAACGTGCAGCACTGCTCTAAAGGCATGGCGTTGAACCTGCCGCGCTGTACGCAGTCGATCATTCACAACGGCTGGATTGAACACACCGAGTTCCCGGGCGACCTTTCCAACGGGCAATGGATTGTTGATGCATTAAGTATTGAAACCTGCCCGAACCCGCTGATCGCCCACCATTCGCGTCTGAATATGCGGCAAATTAATCTGCAGGCGAAAAGCTGGATTGATAACTCGCTGCAGGGTGATGAGTGGCTTGGCCCTTACGAGCGCGGATCCACCCGTGTTGAGTCGTACGGTATCGCCGCCGATGGCAGCATGAAGTACAACTATCTGACCTCACGGTTTCGTATTCAGAACAACAGCAACCAGGAAAAATGGTATCTGTTGGGTAACATCCATACGCCGGACGTGGGTGACAGCTGGGAAATTGAGATCCTCGGGCAGTCGCAGTTCAGCAACGGCACGACCTCGGAACCTCTGCATAATCTGCTGAATGACCGCAACACCGGCGGCAAAGCCGTCATTACGTTGCAACGCAAAGTGAAAGGGTTTGAAGGAAGCTGGCACATTGAGGGCAGTAGCCCGATTGTCGATGTGATGTATACCACCACGCACGACGCCGATACGCAGGTCTTTGTTAAGCTGGCTGGCTGGGTAGGCTCGTCCGGCGTGATGATGAAAACCACGGCGCGCGATCGCTTCCTGACCGGCCAGTGTGCCCGCTTTGACGCGGAAATGGACTTTAAAAATCCACCACAGGGCGCGCGTCAGGCCGTACGTCGTTTTGCGCTGCACAACGGCAAAGCAGGGATCGGCGCCAACGAGCAGGGTGATTTACTGGTGCAGTCGCGGCAACTGGATGCGGCCGAGGTCGATACCAGTAAACCAGGCGGTTTCGTTTCCATGGTAATCAACGGCCAGCAGGTTGCGGTGCCCTGGTATGCGTTAAAGAACCAGGGATAAAGCTCAACTTTTAGCGGTAAGCCTGCTTTCAGACAAGAAAAGCAGGCTAGCCGGTTGATTTTTAGGATAATTACGCTTATCTACCCGTACAGGTTAGCTGCTAGTATTAGATAAAATTAATAAAGCTTCAGGGGCAGGGCAAGACGCCCCTTGCTAAAACCGTCTTTTGGCGGATACGACGCTGCGAACATTATGCCTTTTGCCCCGGGCGATCCGCCAGTCTGCGCGGGAGCGCATTACCGGGACTTACTACCGAAGACGTCGTCAGGATTTTAGGGTAAATCGATGAAACTAACATTTTTCACCATGCGTTTTCCGGTAGCGTCAGAAACCTTTGTGCTCAACCAGGTAACCCATTTTATTGACAGTGGGTATGACGTAGAGATCATTTCGGTATTTCCGGGCGATCACGTTAACCGGCATGCGGCTTTCGATCGCTACAATCTGGCGGAACGTATTCATTATCTGCTGCCGGAAGAGCAAAAAAGCAATGCGGCTAAGCTGCAGCAGCGCCTGAAAATGATACTGCCTAAGCTGTTCAAACCCGGTGTCATCAAAGCCATGAACGTGGGCCGTTACGGCGATCAGTCCATGAAACTGCTGCTGCCGGCTATCGTCGCCTGGGCTAAAAAGCCCATTACATCAGATGTATTCCTGGTGCATTTTGGCTACGCGGGCGCGCTGGCTAATAAGCTGCGCGAGTTAAAAGTTCTGCGTGGCAAGCAGGCTACCGTTTTTCACGGCGCGGATATTTCTCGCCGCTTTATCCTCAATGAGCATCGTAAAGATTATCCCATCCTCTTCAGCGATACCGAGCTGTTTTTACCCATCAGCCACCTTTGGGAAAGAAAGCTGATTGCCATGGGCTGTCCGCCGGAGAAAATTCAGGTGACGCGCATGGGTATTGAACCTGAGAAGTTCAATATGAAAGCCCGTGAAGCATTGCATCAGCCGCTCCGCATTCTTACCGTAGCGCGTCTGACCGAGAAAAAAGGGTTAGGCGTGGCGGTAGAAGCCTGTAAATATCTGAAAGAAAAAGGCGCTAACTTCCAGTACACCATTATCGGCAACGGCGATATGGAAGAGCAGATGCGCGAGACTATTCGTCAGGCCCATCTGGAAGACTGCGTGCAGATGGTCGGCTTCAAGCCTCAGGAAGAGATTAAGCGCTACCTGGACGAAGCCGACATCTTCCTGCTGCCTTCGCTGACTGCTGCCGATGGCGACATGGAAGGCATCCCTGTCGCACTGATGGAAGCGATGGCCGTGGGGCTGCCGGTTGTTTCCAGCGACCACAGCGGCATCCCGGAACTGATTGAAAACAACGTTTCCGGCTGGCTGGCACCCGAAGGGGATGCGCAGGCGCTTAGCGAGATCCTGTTCCGGCTTTCCAAAGGTGATGTGGATGTTGCGCCTGTTGTCGCTGCCGCCCGCAAAAAAGTGGAAACCGAATTCAACCAGCATATTGCCTATCAGGAACTGGCGGAAACGTTGGAAAAGCTGGCTAACCGTTAATAACGTGCGCTGTTAATTTCAGATAATCTTTATTACAGCGGTAGAGTAAATTTTTACCGCTGATGTTAGCGAAATTATATTTTTGTTCGGCCTTATCGAACAGCCCGGAATTAATTCAGTACTGAGCTTAAAACAGGTAAAGGCGATTGCTGCGGCAATGGCCTTTTTTTATTTAAGCTGGATAAATTGGGAAACTGCACGCTGTTCGCGGCAAATGCCGTTAAAGCCTTACCTGGCGGACTTCCCCAGCCATAGCACGAGAGCGGTAAGTCGCGTGCATTATGAAATTTTACCGGCTAAGCATTAAAAAGGCCGGGCGGTAATATGGGCCAGTCACAGCTAAATTTTCAGATTAAGATTATACTTGCTTAATATCACTTTAATGCATAATTGCTGCACGTTTTTTACTTCATTTATATGGAAAAAATATGACCAAGCTTAAAGCAGTTATCCCCGTTGCGGGTCTGGGTATGCGCATGCTCCCTGCTACAAAAGCCATTCCTAAAGAGATGCTGCCCGTTGTCGACAAGCCGATGATCCAGTACATCATCGACGAGTGCGTAGCGGCAGGCATCAAGGAAATTGTTCTGGTCACCCACGCGTCCAAGAATGCGGTTGAAAACCATTTCGATACCTCTTACGAGCTGGAAGCCCTGCTGGAAGCGCGCGTTAAGCGTTCGCTGCTGAGCGAAGTGCAGTCGATCTGTCCGCCAGGCGTGACGATCATGAACGTTCGTCAGCCACAGCCGCTGGGCCTGGCTAACTCTATTCTGTGCGCTCGCCCAATGCTGCACGATGAAGCCTTTGTGGTTGTGCTGCCGGACGTGCTGCTGGACGATTCAACAGCCGATCCGCTGCGTTACAACCTGGCTGCCATGGTCGCCCGCTTCGAAGAAACCGGCCACAGCCAGGTGTTGGCGCACCACATGCCTGAAGCTGACCTTTCCGACTATTCCGTGATTAAGACAAAAGAAGTTCTGGATAATCCGGGTCAGACTAGCGAGATCCTTGAATTCGTCGAGAAGCCGGATCAGCCACAGACGCTGCAGTCCGATCTTGCGGCAGTAGGCCGTTACGTTCTGTCTGCCGATATCTGGGCCGAGCTGGAAAATCTGGAGCCAGGCGCGTGGGGCCGCTACCAGCTGACTGATGCTATCGCCAGACTGGCGAAAAAGCAGCGCGTTGACGCGCAGCAGCTGACCGGTAACAGCTTCGACTGTGGCCGTAAACTGGGCTACATGAAAGCATTTGTCTCCTGGGGACTGAGAAATAACGCGCAGGGTCGCGAGTTCCGCGAAGAAATCAAAAAGATTCTGGCTAAGTAATTTCCCATTATTCAAGGTCGCGCCAGCGCGGCCATAAAGGAGTCAATATGGCTATTTTGGTAACGGGTGGGGCTGGCTATATCGGTTCTCATACCGTGCTGACGCTTCTGGAGCGCGGCGACGATGTGGTGGTGCTGGATAACCTGAGCAATGCCTCACGTGAATCTATCGGTCGCGTAGAAAAGCTGACCGGCAAGAAAGCGGCTTTCTGCGAAGGTGACATTCTGGACCGCGCCTGCCTGCGCGATCTCTTTGCTCAGCATAATATTACGGCGGTGATTCACTTTGCGGGTCTGAAAGCGGTGGGGGAATCTACCCGTATGCCGCTGGAGTACTATCAGAATAACGTGACCGGTACGCTGGTACTGCTGGAAGAGATGCGCGCTGCTGGCGTGAATCAGTTTATTTTCAGTTCTTCCGCCACCGTCTATGGAGCAGATGCGCCGGTACCGTACGTTGAGACGACGCCAATTGGCGGCACAACAAGCCCTTACGGCACCTCTAAGCTGATGGTTGAGCTGGTTCTGCGCGACTATGCAAAAGCCAATCCTGAGCTGAAAGCGATTGCGCTGCGCTACTTTAACCCGGTAGGCGCGCATGAGTCGGGTCAGATTGGCGAAGATCCAAACGGTATCCCTAACAACCTGCTGCCTTACATTGCGCAAGTTGCGATTGGCCGTCTTGAAAAGCTGGGTATTTTTGGCGACGACTATCCGACCAAAGATGGCACCGGCGTACGCGATTACATTCACGTGATGGATTTGGCGGAAGGCCACCTGAAAGCGCTGGATCATTTGCCGGCTATCAGCGGCTACAAAGCCTATAACCTGGGCGCGGGCGAAGGCTATTCCGTGCTGGAGATGGTGAAAGCGTTTGAGAAAGCTTCCGGTCGTCCGGTACCTTATCAGATCTCTCCACGCCGCGATGGCGACCTGGCTGCGTTCTGGGCTGATGCCTCGCTGGCTGATAAAGAACTGAACTGGCGCGTATCGCGTGGCATCGATGAGATGATGCGCGACACCTGGAACTGGCAGAGCAACAACCCTAACGGGTATAAATAACCGTTAAGTGTTTATATAAAAAGCCCGGCTTATGCCGGGCTTTTGCGTATCTGAAATAAGGTTTAAGTTGGTTTGGTGCAGGTTCTAAACCATGGAAATGCAATGTAGGTCAAAATTCATGTTCATAAAATAAGCTAAAAAGCGCAGGCGCGTATATAAAGTGGGCGATTTAACTTTCTCTAAGAAATTTCCTAAGTTGCACCACATAAACAAGGAAAAATTCTTATTTTAGTTAGTTTTCATAATTGCTGAATGATACAATTCTTGACAGTATGTACGGGTTAAGTTGTCAATATTAGCTAAAAATATAGCGTGTATTCAAACCGTTAGGCAGCAGGGCTCTTTGGCTGGCATGTTGACAGGGCTTAAGCAAGGTCATAGCAGGATAGACGTTGACGTACTGGGAATGTATACCCAGGGGCGGTAGCGTTGCTAAATTTCAGGCTGGCAATGTAACTGACATAAATATCAATAATCTACGGTTATTGTTCCAAATCACTCCGTTTAGAGACTTGTTATGAAGATTTTGATCACTGGTGGCGCTGGTTTTATTGGTTCAGCAGTCGTAAGACATATCATCAACAATACGCAAGATGCCGTAATCAACGTTGACAAGTTGACCTATGCGGGCAACCTGGAATCAGTCAAGGACGTTAGCGACAGCGACCGGTATCAGTTTTTCAAACTTGATATTTGCGATACGGAAGGGCTGATCAAGGTCATGAACGAATGCGCGCCGGATGCCATTATGCACCTTGCGGCAGAAAGCCATGTCGATCGCTCCATTACCGGCCCTGCAGATTTTGTGCAGACTAACGTAGTCGGAACTTACAGCCTGTTAGAGGCCACGCGCCAGTACTGGAACTCGCTGGGTGAAGAGAAAAAGCAGGCTTTCCGCTTTCATCATATTTCCACCGATGAAGTCTATGGCGATCTGCCCCATCCGGATGAGATGAGCGGCGAGCTGCCACTTTTTACCGAAACTACGCCTTACGCACCGAGTAGCCCATACTCCTCAACGAAAGCGGCCAGCGATCATCTGGTACGCGCATGGGGACGTACCTATAAGCTGCCGGTCATTATTACCAACTGCTCTAATAACTATGGTCCATACCATTTCCCGGAAAAGCTGATCCCGCTCATTATCATTAATGCGCTGGAGAAAAAGCCGCTGCCTGTCTATGGCAAAGGGGATCAAATCCGCGACTGGCTGTATGTAGAGGATCATGCTCGTGCGCTATATAAGGTAGTCACTGAGGCTAAGGCGGGTAGTACCTACAATATCGGCGGACACAACGAAAAGAAAAATCTGGATGTGGTGAAGACTGTTTGCGCGCTTCTGGATGAGTTAAAGCCTTCAGAAGGCCATTATACAGATCTGATAACCTATGTTAACGACCGACCGGGTCACGATCGCCGCTATGCCATCGACTCAACTAAAATTCAGCAGGATTTAGGCTGGAAACCAGAAGAGACTTTCGAAAGCGGAATGCGTAAGACCGTAGAATGGTACCTGAGCAACGACGAATGGATTAATAACGTCAAGAGCGGTGCCTACCAAAGCTGGATTGAGCAAAATTACGAGAAACGTAACTAATGAACATTCTTCTTTTTGGTAAAAACGGTCAGGTTGGCTGGGAGCTGCAGCGTGCGCTGGCTCCTTTAGGCAACCTGACTGCGCTGGATCGTCATTCCACGGAACACTGCGGCGATCTGTCAAACCCTGAGGGCATTGCCGCGACTATTGCTGCTCTCAAACCGGACGTCATCGTTAATGCTGCGGCCCATACTGCTGTTGATAAAGCCGAGTCGGAACCTGAAGTTGCTGCCTTATTAAATACCGAAGCCGTCGTGAAAATGGCTGATGCCGCTGAAAAAGCGGGCGCGCTGCTTGTTCATTATTCCACTGATTATGTATTCAACGGTCAGGGAGATAAACCCTGGACCGAAACCGACGCTACGGAGCCGTTAAGCGTATACGGCAAAACGAAATGCGCAGGGGAAGAGGCTATTACAGCCACGTGCAGCAGCTATCTGATATTCCGTACCAGCTGGGTCTATGCGGCGAAAGGCAACAATTTTGCGAAAACCATGCTAAAACTGGCTAAAGACAGAGAAGAGCTTTCCGTTATTAACGACCAGTTTGGCGCGCCTACGGGCGCCGAGCTGATTGCAGATTGTACAGCGCATGCTGTTCGTCAGGCTAAAGGCAAACCGCAACTCTCTGGCATTTACCACCTGATAGCTAACGGCACAACGACCTGGCATGAATATGCATCTTACGTCATTGAAACAGGACGTAAAAAAGGTCTGGAACTTAAGGTTAGCAGGATCAATGCGGTACCGACTTCAGCTTTCCCGACCCCGGCTAAACGACCTGCTAATTCAAGGTTGGATATCACTAAATTCCAGCAAACTTTTGCGTTAATGTTACCTGACTGGCGTATCGGCGTTGAGCGGATGCTTACCGAAGTCATTGGATAAATTCTCTAATCAGCAGTGCTGAATACTGCTAAATGGGTGCAAGGAATTATGGCAAAAAATAAGGGTATTATCTTAGCAGGCGGCTCCGGAACAAGGCTGTATCCGGTTACTATGGCGGTCAGTAAACAATTGCTGCCTATTTACGATAAGCCGATGATTTACTACCCGTTGAGCACGCTGATGATGGCGGGGATTCGTGATATTCTTATTATCAGCACGCCTCAGGATACGCCTCGCTTTGAAAGTTTACTGCGTGATGGTTCGCAATGGGGTCTCTCCATCCAGTATAAAGTGCAGGAGAATCCTGATGGTCTTGCGCAAGCTTTTATCCTCGGTGAAGAATTTATTGGAGAAGATTCTTGCGCGCTGATTCTGGGCGACAATATTTTTTACGGCCACGATCTGGTACCTCAGCTTGAAGCCGCCAAAAATAAAAAAACAGGAGCAACGGTGTTTGCCTATCACGTTCACGATCCTGAGCGTTATGGCGTTGTCGAATTCGATGAGGACGGTGTCGCTATTTCTCTGGAAGAGAAACCAGCAGTTGCAAAAAGTAATTATGCCGTTACCGGGCTCTATTTTTATGATAACAGCGTAGTTGAAATAGCGAAAAGCCTTAAACCTTCTGCCCGTGGCGAGCTTGAAATTACCGATATCAACCAGGCTTATCTCAATAAAGGTTTGCTCTCTGTTGTGACGATGGGACGAGGCTACGCCTGGCTTGACACCGGCACGCACGAAAGCCTGATCGAAGCCGGGAACTTTATTCAGACTATCGAGCACCGTCAGGGGCTTAAAATTGCGTGTATAGAAGAAATCGCCTGGCGACAAAAATTTATAACCAGCGCTCAGCTGGAAGAACTGGCTAAACCGTTTTCAAAAAATGGTTATGGCAAATATATGCTGAACTTGATTAAGAAATAACGCTCTGAATAAAATTAAAGGAAAAAACGTGAAGGTTATTACTACTTCTTTAACCGATGTCCTGATCTTTGAGCCAACGGTCTTTGGCGATCATCGTGGCTTCTTTTTTGAAAGCTTCAGCCAAAAATTTTTCGATGAAGCGGTGGGAACTTCTGTCAGCTTTGTGCAAGATAACCATTCAAAATCATCACAGGGCGTATTACGCGGACTGCATTATCAGTTAAATCCAAATGCTCAGGGTAAGCTGGTTCGTTGCGTCGAAGGTGCCGTTCTGGATGTCGCGGTCGATATCCGCAAGGATTCTACTACGTTCGGTCAGTGGGTTGGGGTAGAGCTGAGCGCTGAAAATAAACGGCAGTTATGGATCCCTGCTGGTTTCGCACACGGTTTTGTGACGCTGAGTGAAACCGCAGAGTTCGTTTATAAAACCACTAATTACTATGCAAAAGAAAGCGAGCGCTCCATCGTGTGGAACGATCCTGATATCGCGATTAACTGGAAAATTTCAGACGTTCTTCTTTCCGACAAAGACAAGCACGCGCCTCGTCTTCAGGATGCAGAGGTTTTCTAAATGAACGAACAGGCTAAAACACCGGGTGCCCTGGTTAAGACGGTGCTGATGCATCGTCGTTTGATTTACACCCTGACAAAAAGAGAAGTTATCAGCCGCTATCGTGGGTCGATGCTGGGCCTGCTGTGGTCATTTTTTACGCCCGTATTAATGCTGGTGGTTTACACCTTCGTGTTTAGCGTAGTGTTTCAAGCTAAATGGAGTGAAGGACAAACGTCCAAATCGGCTTTTGCATTAGTTTTATTCTCAGGTTTAATTATCTTTAACCTCTTTTCCGAATGTATCAATAAAGCGCCGGGCACTATTATTGCCAACGCAAACTACGTCAAAAAGGTGATATTCCCACTGGAAATATTAACCTGGGTTAATATGGGGGCGGCT
>NZ_DALZCD010000074.1:0-16187 GCF_031978025.1 Erwinia sp. | reverse complement strand
CGCAAATCGGTGCGCTCCGGCGAGCCCATGATGCCGCATTCCAGGGCGCATTTTATCTATTCTCTGCGCCGTTTTATGATTGATTACGAAAACTGGGGCTGGGGGCGCCTGCACTTCAGCCCTGCCCGCCATCTTTCCACACCGGATACGCCGCTGTTCCGTCGCGGCGTCAATCCCCGTGTTATTGACGATCCGGTCTGGCTGAAGCTCATCTGGGCCAGCCTCAATCTGCGTCAGGAAGATCTGCTCACTGAAATACATTATCCACTGGCCATGCTGCAGGCAATGGCCGTCATCTGGACCCATGCGGGGGTAAGAAAGAACGAACTGCTCCGCCTGACAACCGGGTGCATCGCGCCGCAGGCGGACGATATCGTGAAGGACGACGGAAGTATCATCCCGGCAGGAACCCTGTGTTACCTGCATATCCCTGCCGGAAAAACCTCAAAAGCCTTTGTTAAACCGGTGGCGGCCGTGGTGAAAAAATACGTCGACATATGGCTGGATGAGCGTCCGGCAGAACAGGCTTTGCTCGCTGACGAGCGAACCGGTGAGAAAGTCCGGCTTCTGTTTCAGTACCGGGGTAAGCCTGCCGGCAGCGCTATCCTCAACCGCACCGTGATACCGATGCTATGCGCAAGAGCGGGCGTGCCTTGTGAAGACAGTGGCGGAATGATAACCAGCCACCGGGGGCGGGCCTCAGCCGTGACCGCGCTGGCGAGCGTACCGCAGGGCATGTCGCTGTACGAACTGATGCAGTGGACGGGCCATTCAACGCCCCAGTCTACAATGCACTATCTTCGCATCCGCCCGACTCAGCTGGCTGCCTCGTTCGTCAAAGCCGACAGGGTCGCTCATATGATAAGCGTGCTGGTTGACCACGATCCTGAAGCCGCCAGCCTGTCCGGGCCCGCGACCTACTACGATCTGGGCGACTCATACTGTACGAACCCCTTCTGGAGCAGTTGCCCGCACCGGATGGCCTGCATCGGCTGCGATTTTAACCTGCTGAAGGATAGCGCGCGCGGGCTGATACTGGAGAGTAAAGCATCCATCCGGCGTTACCTCGAAGAGGTCCCGCTCACTCCCGATGAGAGAGCCATACTGGAGCAGGATGCTGAAAAGGTTGAGCAGGCTCTTACAAGATTGGGCCCACAATCCTGACTGCTCAGATGCTTACAATGTCAGGTCTGAGGGTATCAGTGCAGAATCAGTACAGATAACTGAACGCCGTATTTGATATAAAGCTGATTATAACGGGCGTAATGCCGTAACTGATGGAGCAGCAGATGAGAAAACAGAAGCGATGTATGGGATACGTGGCGGTCGTGGTCGATGACTACGATCGTGCAATTGAGTACTACACCGATAAGCTGGGCTTTACCCTCATTGAAGACACGCCGCAGCCGGGTAAGCGCTGGGTCGTGGTGACGCCGGCCCCTGACAGCGACTGTGCTATTCTTCTTGCCCGCGCGTCGAACGACCGGCAGGAAGGCTTTATCGGCAATCAGTGCGGCGGACGGGTTTTTCTGTTCCTGCAGACCGACGACTTCTGGCGCGACTACAATGCTATGAAGGCAAAAGGCGTCCACTTCTTTCAGGAGCCACGGGAGGAAGAATACGGAATGGTTGTCGTATTTGAGGACATCTACGGCAATCGCTGGGACCTTTACCAGAACAGGCAGGCCTGAAATTCTTTCACAGCAGCGCCTCAGGTGTACGGGAAGCATTACAAGCGTAAACCCTGTCAGGTCTGGCCTGCAGAGAGCGCTTCTGAACAATATACCTCAGTGCAGCGGTCACTGCACTAAGGTCTCCCTCGGGTTAACCACACAGCGTCATGATATAAAATCCGGCCGCCGTCATGGCCAGCGAACCCAGCACGTGTATCAGCACCGAGGCGGCTGCCCAGGCATAGCTGCCGGACTGCAGCAGGGCAAAAACCTCAGCCGAGAACGTGGAGAAGGTCGTCATTCCGCCACACAGCCCGGTGGTAATGAGCAGCCGCCAGGCCGGATCGAGGCCGGGATGGCGCAGAAAATACGCCAGCGCCGCTCCGATGATAAACCCTCCCAGCAGGTTGACCAGCAGCGTCCCCGGCGGCAGGTCCGGAAAAAGCGCGTTCAGGCGCGCGCCCAGCTGCCAGCGGATAACACACCCTAAAGCACCGCCGGTGATGACAGCAAAAAGCTGATTCACGTTCACTCCTTTTATTTTTTTATATTCAGAACATAACGGGAAACGACCTGTGCGGCCGCATCCATCTGGTATACGGCCGGCACGCCGGTCGGGATATGCAACTGTGCCAAGCTGTCGTGTGGCATGCCGTCCAGGAAGGCGGCCAGGGCGCGCAGCGTGTTGCCGTGCGCCACGACCAGAACGGTACTTCCGCAGAGTATCTGCGGCATCACGGCGTGCTGCCAGTAGGGCATGACGCGACGCAGCGTCATTTCCAGGCTTTCCGTCGCAGGCAGGTCGGCCAGCGCAACGCGGCTGTAGCGCGGGTCCCGACGCAGCTGCGCCGGAGCCCCTGCGTCCGCGGGGGGAATGCCGCTGAAGCTTTTGCGCCAGAGCCGGACGGTCTCTGCACCCATCATCCGGGCAGCCGCTTCCTTGTTCAGCCCCTGCAGCGCACCGTAGTGCCGCTCGTTCAGCCGCCAGTGTTTGTCCACGGGCGTCCAGCTGCGGCCAAGACGGTCCAGCACCCGCCAGACCGTGTGAACACAGCGCGTCATCACCGAGGTGAAGACCCGATCGGGCAGCAGGCCCGCGTCCCGCAGCACGTCACCGGCCCGGTCAGCCTCCTGCCGCCCCCGGTCCGTCAGCGGCACGTCTGTCCATCCGGTAAAACGGTTTTCCCGGTTCCACTGGCTTTCGCCATGGCGCAGGAGAATCAGCGTTGAAGGTGCCAAAGACTGTGCTCCTGTGCCGGCCGCTGGCCGTCCGGTGGATCTGTTACGTGCGGCGCACAAACGCATGAAGCCCCGCATAGTGAGCGTCCTCACCCAGCGCCTGCTCAATGCGCATCAGCTGGTTGTACTTTTCCACGCGTTCGCCGCGGCACGGCGCACCGGTTTTCAGGTGTCCCGCGCGCAGGGCTACCGTGAGGTCGGCAAGAAATGTGTCCGTCGTTTCCCCACTGCGGTGGGACATGAACGCGCCCCACCCGTGCCGCTGGCAGAGCGCCACGGCGTCCAGCGTTTCGCTAAGCGAGCCTATCTGATTGAGTTTAATCAATGCGGCGCTGGCGAGGTTTTCGTCAATGCCGCGCTGGATGTACTTCACGTTGGTGACAAACAGGTCGTCACCAACCAGCTCGGCCCTGCCCGCAAGCTGCTGGTGCAGATGCTTCCAGCCCGACCAGTCATCTTCTGCCAGGCCGTCTTCCAGCAGAATGACGGGAAACTGGTCCATCAGCTCGCCGTAGTACGCCGTCATTTCCGCCGCGCTCAGCGCACTGCCCTCCGTGCGCAGATGATATTTTCCGTCTGCGAAAAACTCACTTGAGGCAGGGTCCATGCAGATGCTGATGTCTTCTCCGGGCCTGTACCCCGCCTTCTCAATGGCCTGCACGATAAACGCCAGCGGGTCGCGGTTCGACGATACGGCGGGCGCAAAACCGCCTTCGTCGCCGACTGCCGCGGACAGGTTCTTGTCCAGCAGGATCTGGCGCAGCGCCTGGTAGACCTCGCTGCCCTGACGCACGGCCTCGCGCAGCGTGGGTGCCCCGTGTGGCGCTATCATGAACTCCTGAAAGTCCGCGCCCTGACCGCGGGCGTGCACGCCGCCGTTGATAATGTTCATGCACGGTACGGGCAGCAGGTTCGCCTGCAGGCCCCCCAGGTAGCGCCAGAGCGGCTCGTGCGAGGCCTGTGCCGCCAGCCGGGCAACCGCCAGCGACACGCCCAGAATGGCATTGGCACCCAGCCGACTCTTGCTCTGCGTACCGTCCAGCGCCAGCATGATGTTATCCAGCTGACGCTGCTCGCGCACGTCCCTGCCGCGCAAGGCTTCGCAGATTTCCGTATTAACCGTCCTGACAGCATCCAGTACGCCTTTACCGCCAAAACGGTGTACGTCGCCGTCGCGGCGCTCAGCGGCCTCGCGCGAGCCGGTGCTGGCCCCGGAAGGCACCGAGGCCCGCGCCATCATTCCGTCCACGGTCCGGGCTTCGACTTCAACGGTGGGGTTGCCGCGAGAGTCAAGAATTTCACGGGCGGTCACGTTATCCAGTGTAAAGCGCATAGAGTTTCTCCCGGTTCAGTCATTCAGGTGAGTGATAAGCACATCCACCGTGAGGTGGTTAATGTATTCCGCCGAGCGGGACGTCAGCATTCCCATAAAGCGGTTTCGGTGCCCGGCAAGCACGAGGTCCACGCCCAGCTCAGCGATGCACTTCTCCACGTCCTCAAAGCGGCGCATGGTCACCAGCTCCCGCATGTCTACCGTCTCAGGCACGGAGGCCGCCAGCTCGCTCATAAACGCTTTGGATTTCAGCACCTCTTCCGACACGACGTCGTCCATCAGGCTGTCGGACACGTAGTTCATTTCCCGGTAGTCGTCGCTGATGTGGGCCAGGGTGATTTTCATGCCGAGCGGCTGCGCCAGCGCGACCGCCCGCTTCAGCAGGAGGGTGCCGTCGTCTTTATCGTTCACAAGTATCAATGCATGGGTGTAGCAGGTCATAATGAACTCCCGTTCTGGTTGAGGCGGGACTCAAGCCACGGCAGAAGCTGTTTTTTGCGGCTGAGCATACCCGGTACGGAGCAGGAGGCCGCGTTAACGCTCTCCCGCCCGGCGAAATAAAGCGTTGAAAACCCGGCCCGGATGTCGGTCAGCATCAGCACCGCCAAACCAGCACCCGACTGGTCTGCCAGATACGCCAGGGCAGCGAGCAGGTCGTCCATCACGGTGGCAACCTGTGACGGGGAGCTGACCTCAATCTGGGCGATGCGCACGTCAGTGCCGGCAATGACGAAGGCCTTGAGGTCCCTGTCCAGCAGCAGCTGTGCGCTGAGGCCGCTGACGTCAGTTTTTGCCGTAAGGAGGTCACGGGCGAAGGCTCTGCGGTTTACGCCGGACAGTACGCCCAGCTCGGTAGCCGAACGGATATCGTCTTCGGTCGTGGTGGGCGAGCGAAGATTCACGATGTCGCTCAGGAGTGCACCCAGCAGAAGAATGGCAAGCGTCGGGGGCAGCGTGCGTCGCGCTTCAGCGTTCATAAGCAGCCACAGCAGCGTGGCGCTGCTGCCAAGCGGGCGTATGTGTACCTCCGGCGGCAGTTGCGTTATCAGTCCGCCCAGCCGGTGGTGGTCAGTGATCCCCACGATGTTGCTCCGGAGCAGGTCGTCAGGTCCCTGCGCCGGCTCGGTGAAATCGACCAGCCAGACCCGTTCATCCTGTAGCGGAATATCAAGCCGTGGCGGCAGCGTGAGTCCGGCGGTGTCAAAGATAAAATGGGTTTCGCGGTTAGCTTCGCCAAGACGCCATGCGCGGGCGTCCATGCCGCGCCCGGTCAGCCAGTGCGCGGTGACGAAGGCCGTGCAGATGGCGTCGCTGTCAGGATTGATGTGGCCAAAAACGTGTATCACAGGTCTCTCCCCGAAGAGGGAAGTACGCAGGCCGGGAAGAAAGTAAGGACGGCCTGACGCACCTCCTGAAAATCAAGAGTCGCATCAGGCGTCATCAGCTCCGGAACGGAGCGGTTGGGAAAGGTGGAACGCCATCACCTTGTCATATGAGTATAGAGCCGGTTGCAAAACCTGTCAGTATTATTCTGCTGGCGCCCTCAGCCTGCCAGCGCAGCCCGTGCCTCGCAGAGTACCCGGCGAATGTTTTCCGTCACCGCCGGACTCGTGCAGAGCGAAAGCGGACTGGGGTGCGGCATCGTCAACACGGGGACGCCGGGGTACAGATGATTGACCGTCCCGCGGGCCTGAGCCGCTACGGCACCGGCCAGCACCACCACGCGCAGCGCGGGCAGATACGCCAGCACGTCCTCAAGCAAGGCGCAGCCTCTGCGGATGTCCGCCGCTGACGGCCGTTTCTGCAGCCCGTGACTGACCCAGGGCACCGTATTCCACAGCACGCTGTCCTGACGCGAAATACCGGCTTCCGCCAGAAACCGCCCAAGGTTCTGCTGGGCCGGCCCCGGGTTATCACGCGACACAAACCGCGGTGACGGGCTGCTGCGCGCCGGCGACTGCAGCAGGACGAGCAGTCCGGCCCTAACCCCGCCGTCAGCCGGATCAAACCACGGCAGTTCTGCACCGGCCTGACGCTGGCCGCTGACCCAGCGATTCAGCGCGGCCACATGCGGCGCGGTGACTGCCGCGAGGCATTCCTCGCGTAAAAACGAGTCCTGCATCGATGTGCTGGTTTCACTCACGGCTTCCGATCCAGGCCTGCCAGACAGGGAGAAACAAACAGTTTACCGCTCCATGCCCCACGCACTGTTTTCACCGCGACAAGCAGCCACATGGCCGCCAGTATGACGACAAGAAGCGCACCGAAGCCTTTAAAGAATGCGAGGTCAATCAGGGTAGACAGCTTGAGCGTGGCCACGGTGTACACGCCCAGCGGGAAGGTAAAGCCCCACCATCCAAGGTTGAACGGGATGCCTTCACGGAAGTATCGCACGGTTATCAGCGTGGCCAGCAGCATCCACCACAGGCCGCAGCCCCAGAAGAGAATGCCGGCAACGAACCCCACGCCCTGCGCGATGTGACCGATTTCCGGCATGCCCGCCGCGGCAAACACCCCGGGCGCATCTCCGCCGATGACCAGCATGCCGAGCGAGCCGGTGCCAATCGGACCCAGCGCCAGCCAGCTTGAGGCCGCCATGCTTTCGTGCGGTAGCTTGTGCAGCGCCATACGCAGCAGCAGAATGGCGAGGATGCTCAGCGCCACCGGCACGGAGTACGCCCACAGCACGTAGCTGGTAATAATGATGCCGAGCTGCGCGTGTGGGGCAGCAATGTGCGGCGCCAGCAGGCCGCCGCTGACCGCCGCGACCTCGGCTGCCACGACCGGCAGTAACCAGACGGCAGTCATCTGGTCAATACTGTGCTGCTGCCGGGTAAACATCATGTAGGGAATGCACACGCCGCACAGCAGCGACATCGCCACGTCCAGCCACCACAGGGCGTGTGCCACCTGAATAACGTCTGCGCCCCAGCGCGGAAGACCGAACGCCAGCAGGCCATTGATGATGGTCGCCATGCCCATCGGGATGGTGCCGAAGAACATGGACACGGTTGAATGGCCGAAAATGCGCTTTGCCTCTCCGAAGTACATCACCCAGCGGGCCAGATACATCACGGCAAAGACGCTGAACAGGAGGATGTTAAACATCCAGAGCCCCTCGGCGACAAGGCGCAATCCCGGAACCTGCCAGGGGAACTGCGCCAGAGACAGCGACAGGATGCCGGTCCCCATGGTCGCGGCGAACCAGTTAGGCGTGAACTGTCGTATGGCCTCTTTCGGGCTGCTCAGCGCGCTCAGCGGACGCGCACCGTTATGCAGGGTGAATATTTTATCGTTCATGCCGGAATCTCCTGAGTAGACAGAAAGATTATAGGCATGTCAGAGTAAATCTTTAAAACAGGTTATTTAGCTAAAATAAATCTATAAAAGTGATTAACCACCCCACTTTGCGAAGGATCGTCACTGCGCTGGAGTAAGGGAGGTTTCGCGTCAGGTCTGCGGCGGGCTTTTAATCGTGGCCATGACACGGTTCTTTTTCAGGTCAACCACCGCAATGCTGAGGTCTTTATTCAGCACCCACGCGCGGGTACCGTCCTTGTTGAAGACAATCGCCTGACGGGGCGCATCCAGTCCGGTGACGGTGGACACCACCTTACCGGCGGCGGTATCAATAACGGAGAGGCTGTTGTCGCCAAGGTTGCCGCTGTAAACATAGCGGTTATCCGGCGTCAGCGCGGCACCGTAAGGGTCCTGACCCACGGGAATGGTTGCCGTAATGACGTGCTTTTGCGTGTCAACCACGGCGATTGTGTTGCTGCCGCTGTTAGCCGCGTACAGTGTGCGGCCGTCTGCGCTGACAGAAATGGCGCGCAGCTTGCTGAAGCCGGTTATCTCGCCGCGAATGTCGCCCGTCACGGCATCAACCAGGGTAATTTTATCGCCCTTAAAGTTGGTGACGTAGACGGTTTTGCCGTCCGGGCTGATTTTAATGCCCTGACGGGGCTGGGCAAAACCCGTCACAACTGCAATGGGCCGGTCATGTGTAAGGTCATACACCGAGAGCGTGCTGGCGGCCTCGTTATTCACATACAGTCGCTGACCGTCACGACTTATGGCCGTGCCGAATGCCCCGGGCCCCAGCGGCAGCGTGGCCGCCACGTCAAGCGTCCCGGTGCTGATTTTTTTGACTACGCCGAGACTGCTGTCAGAAAGAAATATGGCCTTACCGTCCGGAGAGAAAAGTGCATTACGGGGGGTGACGTAGCCCTTCATCACCTTTCTGACTTTCCCGGCAGCCAGATCATAGACCACCACGTCTGAGCGCTCACTGTAGGACGCCACCGCCGTTTTTTCATCGGGACTGACAGCAAGGGAATTGTTGTGGATATCGCCGTCAAACGTCCAGCGCGCTTCTGCAGCACCTGCGATGGTACTTATGAGGAGAAATGCCACCGCGGTCAGTCCCGGGATTCTGTAATTTTTTATCATTATTTCTTCCTGCATAAAGTGAAAGATAAAAGCGCATTGCCCGATTGAGGGCTTCAGAATAAGCATGGCAGATTAAATCCCGGCGGGGAAATCGATTTTCCGGCTATGTCTTACCACCCGTCAACTTTCCTCCCTGCCAGTAAGCATACCGAAGTGGTTCAAGGCTGAATAATTCCTGTTCAGAAAATAAACTTCAGAGGAATGGTAACTTATTTTTTTGTTTAAATTGCATTCCACATAAACGGCGATATGAGTAACCGTATGATGTCTATACTCGGGGAAATGGCGCCAGGTCAGGAAATTTACTCAATTGATGAAAGTTTTTTAGACTGCTCTGGCATAGCCAGCTACATGCCTTTAGAAGATTTTGGTCATCAAATGCGCAACCGCGTCAGAAAAGAAACAGGACTAGTTATTGGTGTTGGTTTTGGCCCTACTAAGACCCTGGCTAAGCTCGCTAATCATGCAGCTAAAAAGTGGACCAAAACTAATGGAGTCGTCGATCTCTCATGCCGGGAGCGACAGCGTAAGCTGATGGCGCTAATTGATATAGAGGAAGTTTGGGGTGTTGGCGGCCGTTTAAGAAAGCGCCTGGAAGAAATGGGCGTAAAAAAAGTGCTGGATTTGGCTAACTGTAACACGACCATGATCAGGAAGAATTTCAATGTTGTTCTTGAGAGAACGGTTCGTGAGTTAAATGGAGAGCCCTGTATGGCTCTTGAAGATGCTCCGCCACCGAAGCAACAGATAGTCTGCTCCAAATCATTTGGGCAGCGCATCATAAACCTTGAGGACATGCAGCATGCTGTAGTTATGTATGCGACGCGTGCTGCAGAGAAAATCAGAGAACAGGGTTCAAAATGTCGCCACATAAGCGTTTTTATCGCTACCGGACGTCATGGCGACGAACCTCAATACGCGAATACCTCCTCAATGACTTGTGAATATCCAACCAGTGATACTCGTGACATTGTCGGCTTTGCCCTGCGCGGGCTGGACAGCATTTGGCGTGATGGTTTCCGCTTTGCTAAAGCTGGGATTATGCTAGGCGATTTTTATCAAACTGGTATTGCACAACTGGATATGTTCAGTGAAAACCAGCCCAGAGCAAATGCTGATGCTTTAATGGCTGCCTTAGATAATATTAATAAATCAGGTTTGGGCAAAGTTTGGCTCGCTGGACAAGGTATAGATAATCTATGGCTAATGAAAAGAGATATGTTATCTCCCAGATATACAACAAATCTGAAAGAGCTTCCTATAGCTAAGTAAATATAATGATATTTTCATAATAGTCCTCTGCGCAAACCTCTGTTTCCCCACTAAACGGGAGGCCTGTACATCAGTCCGCTCGTTCTCAAAATGAGCTTGAAGTTAATTACTTTATACAGCCATATCATTATGCTCTCATTTTGCCCCTGAAAACTTTACTGCTAACCTAATCACTTGACCTCAACAGTCAACTAAAGTACACTTACGGCATGTAGTTAAGATTCTTGCTCTCAATTTGAGAACAAATTGGAGCCAGAAAATTTCTCATTCTCAATTTGAGACTGTAATTACCCCGGAGATAGCATGAAGATTTTTGTAGATGATGGCTCAACCAATATTAAAATCGCTTATTCT
The DNA here is from genome assembly GCF_031978025.1 of Erwinia sp. Classification (NCBI taxonomy): domain Bacteria; kingdom Pseudomonadati; phylum Pseudomonadota; class Gammaproteobacteria; order Enterobacterales; family Erwiniaceae; genus Erwinia; species Erwinia sp. The sequence continues at coordinate 5,867 of NZ_DALZCD010000074.1, read as the reverse complement.
TTGGAAGGCGAAAAGAAAACCTTTATCAGTCCAAATAGCTTTAAAAGAGGTTGGTCCGTAGCTTTTGGTGATAAACAAATCTTTAATTACACCTTAGATGGTGAGAATTACACATTCGATCCAATAAGCCCTGACGCGCTTTCTACAACAAATGTCGCATATCAATATGGCGATATAAATGTTATTGCCATTCATCATGCTCTATTAAAAAGTGGTTTAGAGCCACAGGATGTTGAATTAGTGGTTACGCTTCCATTGGCTGAATACTACGACAAAAACAATCAGCCAGATGAAGATAAAATAAAGAGAAAAATCTCGAATGTTATGCGTACCGTCAGTCTTAAGAACGGCAGCACATTCAACGTAAAAGATGTATCTGTTCTTCCTGAATCTATCCCGGCTGGATTTGAAGTTGTAAAAAAATTAGATCCAACCCAATCCCTTCTCATTGTTGACCTAGGTGGAACAACGCTAGATATTTCCCAAGTTCAGGGTAAAATGACTGGTATTTCAGAGATTTATGGGGATTCAAAGGTAGGCGTCAGCATTATGACGGACGCAGTAAAAGAAGCTTTGTCTATAGCTAAAACCCAAGGAAGCAGCTACTTGGCCGATGACATCATTATCCATCGTAATGACCCTGCTTATTTGAAGAAGCGCATAAATGACGAGTCACACATCACGACAGTTGAAAAGGCTATCAAAGAGTCAGAGGCTCGGCTCATTAACCGTACATTAGGAGCAGTATCTAATTTCAATGGATATACGCATGTGATGGTGATTGGTGGAGGTGCTGCGATCGTTGCCGATGCTATACGTAAAGACACGACAGTGCAGAAAGATCGCTTTTTTGTTGCTGAAGATCCTCAGTTTGCCTTAGTTAATGGCCTCTTCCAGATCGGGTAAATCCAATGGATACAAGAAGAAAGCTTACTTACTATGTACATCCTGATGATTATGCGGGTGACAAATTACTCTGTGATGAGCTTAATTCGTTGGGTAAATCAGAAAAGAGCCGCCTTTTAAGGGCGGCCACATTAGCTGGGTTTGCTCTGTACATGCAGGATAAAAGAATCCCGTATATGCTTTCTGAATTATTATCAGATTACACTTCAATGGATGAAATCTACACGGTAATAAGCAGCGTTAAGCCCGATGTGAATCACGAAGTTAGATCCCACGCCTCAATTGTATTACTGCTTGAGCAAGTTCTGAGTAAGCTCAACGGCTCTGACTCGCTAGTGAATAATGAACATGGTTCACAGGAAGAGCATGATGTAATTGATAGCGATGCAGAAGAAACTAAGCGCAATGCACAAAGTATGTTTAACATACGCGGTTAAAAATTTTTAATTTTATAGAGGGTGTTATGAGAGATGATTATTTTAGTCAATTAAAAGAAAGTGACTTCAATTCCATGCTTACCATTGTTAAAAGCGAAATGGATCGCATCTTCGGAAGTATTTTAGAAAAGAATGGGAAAAACCTCGATGATAAAGATGATTTCAAAGAATATTTTGAAGATTATCAGCGGGTTATGACTGAGGAGTCCTTTAAGCAATTACATTTTCAACACAATATTGAACTAGAAGTTACCTCAGAAATGATCGCTGAGTTTATACTTAAAATTCGAAATGGAAGTTTTGGATTTGATGCCTTCTGGTCTGGACCGAAATTATGGGTAAAAGCTAAACCTGTTGAACATTCCCATGGTACGAATACGTGTTTAATTGATTCTGATAGTATTGAACGAATTGAAGACCGATGGCAGGGGCTTGATAGGGTGGATATATTTGTAACCACTCGAAATGGGGTTTGTTATAAAGTAAATGAGTATTCAATACCTAAACTACACGCTAATAATGCCTTAATAGAGTTTATGAATGTTATCAAAGTTTCTAGTCGCTCATAAATACCAGTAGGTAAGTTAAAATTCGGGCCTTAGTTACATCATGCATTATGATATAAAGCATATGCGCGGATTTAACTTAGGCTTTAATAATTGTTATGCAAAAATAATAAAAGGAGATGTTATGGCGTGGAAATGAAACGACAAAAAGATATTTAAACACGGACGAGCCCCATTTTATGCTCTATTTATATTGCTCTCTTATATGGCTGTTTGCTTAAGCAACATTGGTGAACCAGCAGCATTTGTCATGACATTTATCGGGTTATTAACCTTAGCTATTTCTCTTATAACGTACTATCTCGATTACTACTATATTTTGAAGCCTAATAGTTGGATCAATGTATTCAAATCTATGGGTGATACGGGTGCAGCTGCAATAGTTTGCGGAACGCTTAAATTATCGATGGATAATCACAGTACATTAATGACATGTTTATTTACTTTTTTCGTTGTAGTTTTGCTATTCATTACCTCAATTAAGGTAGTCAACGAAATTTGATTGTACAGCGAAAAAGGCAGAGAGGGTTAACCTCTGCCTTTATTCAAGTTCCTTCAGCCGTTACGGGGGGTTGGTCAGTTGCTAGATGGCAACGATGATCTGAAACGTGACGTGAATTTCTTCAACGCAAGTGGTAAGACTAATCACTTAGCAGCCTCCTTTTATCAGGAGAGCGCACAAAGCTTATAGCCGACCCAGAAGCCGAGGAGACTTTACGTAATGCTAAAAATATGTTTCGCCTACCAGGCGGGAAATAGATAATAAAGCATCTACTATTTTACAATAGGTGCTTTAAAAATTTATAGTTACATCATACTAAATATCTATACGGAGGTGCGGCATGCAACTTGCAGCAAAGAGATTCATGCGCAAGCTGCCTTTCATCGGCGACTGGCATATGTTCAGCGTCCTCTATTCCCAGGCCGAGCTTGAACGGCTGGCGTCAGAGCTGAAGACATTGCAGGCTGAATATAACAGGTTTGCCGCTGAAGGGCCGGACGTTCTGGAAGAAACCCGCAGCGCGAATCCCCGCGTATCAAGCGAGCTGCATATTCTTGAACTGGTTAGATACAAAGCCCGCCGACTAAATGCCGAACTCAATTACCAGAAGCGGGTAGTTGATAAAGCACGTAACCATGTTGAATAACCGCCGCCAGGCGGTTTTTTTACGCCCTTCTCCAGGCATTCGGTAAAACCCTAATTCAGCCGAACCGTGCAAAGGCGTGCGCTGCCGGGCTATAATTGCTGGCGCGATTCACTCACTAAAAGGAAGAAATTATGAAAAGAGGGCTACTTTCATTTGGCATGCTTGCCTCAATGCTAATTACAGGTTGTGATGCGAATGCGCAGAGCCAGGAGTGGTACAAGGCGCATGACAAGGAGCGTAACGCTAAGGTTGAAGAGTGCAGGAAAGCCTCTGATCCGCGTGGCACTGAAGACTGTCGCAACGCCATCGATGCCAGTTTTCGCAGTGGCTCATATACGTACGGGCCAAATAAAAGCTGGTAATGTACTAATAGGCCGCCGCGAGGCGGTTTTTTTTCGCCCTTTGCCGGGCCTTCGGTAAAACGCCAATTCTGCTAAAAATGCCATAAAAAAACGCCCGTGGGGGCGTGTGTAGGTGCTGGCTTTTAGCTCTCCTGATTAACGCATGTAAAAAAACCAGAATACGGCAATGGCTGAAAACATCACTGCTGACCTGAAACTTACTCCAATCTGCCTCTTTTTCGCCGCAATCATCATGTTCAGCGTTTCTTCTTTGCTCTCCGCTGCTGAATGACGCGGAAGATCGTTCCACAGTTTCCGGTATTTCATCCTGGCGTAACTGTCATATTGTCGCCGCGTATACATGTAGATAGCCCAGAATAAAACTGCTCCTAAGAGCGGCACATATTTCAAAAAATAGAGAAAACCGAATGTTTCCGTTACCTGTTCCATATAGCATCCTATTTGTTGACTACAACTAATTATCACGGAGATTACGTTCATATCCCCGACGTCCTGTTGCCGCCCGCTCATTGTTGAGCACAATATAGCGCTCGAATCGGCCACGAAGTCGCGCAATTTTTCGTGGTAATTCTTCAGTAACAAAGGCTTCCGGGACATCAAAGTCATCCAGATGCTCTATCAGAAATTGATGCACTTTTTCCAGTACTTCTAGCAGTGTAATATTGTTACTTTGCTGCTTCTCCATTAACGGCCCTTGCCAGGTGTGCCAGAACGCTTGTTGACGAAGACAATTTTCATTGTAAGCTAACTGCCAGAGTTCAATATAAATTTTCCGAGCAATATTGAATGGCTCAACATCAAACGCATCGATGAGAAAGTAGTAACACGGAATCTTAAGCGCGTTGATTCGTGCAATCTCAATTTCAGGATCACGACGTAAATGAATAAGGTTACTAAAGCGGGAGCGCATACAGGCAATAGGATTTAACACCCTAACCTTTTCGCTCATTTCCGGTATACCAAGGCCAGTTGCTTCCACATAAAACGGGGTGGTATGAAGGTAAAGTTTTTTCCCCTGAAAATCAGAGCGGTCAAAGCCTCCGGGCTGATCAATAATATCCACCACATTTGGTTCGTCAGGCGCATCCGGCACAGCAAACAAACGGTCATCATCCCGCTTAATATTATGCGTATCCTGGTCGATAAGCATGAACTTAGCCAGGGACGGGGGCTGACCGTCTTTATTCTCCCACGTTTTGACATTGAGTGTTTTGGCTATAGCCGCAATGTCATCTTTTCGGGCACTGTAGTCGCAGTCAACGGAAGTAGTGAGACGCTCATCAGGCAATCTGTCACCGTATAGAGCATGATAATAGGATATCCAATATTGCACGGCTTGACCGCCAACTGTGATCACAGCATATTGGAACTGATCGGCATTGCAGATCAGCTGCTGATTTAGCAGATATACCTGCTCATAAGGGGGGATAATATTTTGAACAGACATAAAAAAACCATCAGTGGCTGATGGTTTATTGTGCCTCAAAGTTCGGGATCAGGCAAAAGCGATCTCATGGCCGAACTTATTACTAGCTGACTTGCTGAAGCGACTTTTGACGGCAGGTTGATACCCGGCACGGCCAAGGGAAACCTGCACTGCTACGGCATTATAGCGTTTATGCTGCTTCTGTTTAGCTTGCGCGGGAGACATAATTTATGTACCTGACAGTAGTAAGAAACAAGTAATGTGGAGTAACTACAAGGCACGATTCATAATGCGCATCTCAGGGAGATTAGGCGTGCCGGGTATACTTGTTAACCATACTAGTTTAGTTTGACGGAGCCGTCAATCATCCCTGCTAATCCTGCATGATGGCCTTTCATCCCCGTTCACGTTCTTCAGGTTAAGACATTTAGGTATACCCTGATGTCATGTACCAAACCGACCAGTTTAGTACAGGTTAATTAACACATGTACGAAAGTTAGTGTTTTCCTTTTCGTACATGCCTTATAATACGTACGTCTATTTCGTACACAAAATAACGCCATGTCACGAGTTTTTGCTTATTGCAGGGTATCTACCCTTGAACAGAATACCGAGAACCAGCGTCGTGAGATCGAAGCGGCCGGATTTGCCATTAGGCCCCAGCGACTGATTGAAGAATATATCAGTGGTTCGGTCGCGGCGGGTGAACGTCCGGGATTTATGCGTCTGCTTGACCGCATGGAGAACGGTGACGTTTTGATCGTAACTAAGCTGGATCGCCTGGGACGTAACGCCATGGATATCAGAAAAACCGTTGAGTTGCTTTCTGCTTCAGAAATACGGGTTCACTGCCTGGCGCTGGGCGGGGTAGACCTCACCAGCCCGGCCGGTAAGATGACAATGCAGGTAATCTCTGCCGTCGCGGAATTTGAGCGGGATTTACTACTCGAGCGTACGCATGCAGGTATTGCGCGTGCTAAGGCATCCGGAAAGCGTTTTGGCCGCCCGCCTGCTCTGAATG
>NZ_DALZCD010000073.1:0-16332 GCF_031978025.1 Erwinia sp. | reverse complement strand
ATCGTTGAAACAGATAGTAAAAAAAGCAGCGGTGCACTGAAATCGTTGAGGAAATTGCATCGGGCCGTGCGGGAAGCTATCCCGCGCCAGAATGCCACGTGCAAAAGAGCGCCCCCCTATTCTTCCGCCAGGGCGCTGATTGGCGAGCGCAAAATGGCGGCTCGCCTCTCAGGTTCTCTGTCATTTTAATTAGCCATAGCGCTAATCGTGCCTGGCTGATGCTTTCACTCTCTTCAGCGCTTTGGAAATTCGTATCGCTGCTTCGCGCGCGGTGTCTGCCGTCAGCATAGAGTAAGAAAGTCGCAGCGAATTCTTTTGCGGCTCCCGGGCAAAAAAGACTTCTCCCGGCACAAAGACGACATTTTCTTTAATACATTCCTGTAAAAGCTGCGATGCGTCGATATCTTCATCGAGGTGACACCACAGGAACATCCCGCCTTCAGGCGTATTCCAGGTAATGTCGCCACCGCAATACTCTTGCAGTGAGCTAATCAGGTAGTCGCGTCGATCTTTGTAGGTGGCTTTCAGGACCTCCACCCTTTCATTGATTCTTCCGGACTCCAGATAATGGGCGGCGATACTTTGATTCAGCGTGGAGGTATGCAGGTCCAGTGCCTGTTTGGCAACCACTGTTGCCATGTGGAAATGGTCGGGCACGGCCAGCCAGCCCAGTCGTAATCCTGGCGAAAAGATTTTTGAGAAGCTGGACATGTAACAGACGTTATGATTTTCACCGAAAAGGCTTTGCGCGACGGAGAATATCGAAGGAAGAGGATCGCCGCTGAAACGCAGATGCCCATAAGGATCGTCCTCAACAATCACTACCTGATACTGTTGCGACAGCTTAGCGATTCTCACGCGTTGTTCATAACTGATGGTATTGCCGGTTGGGTTGGCAAAGTTCGGCGTCAGGTAAACCATTTTTACCCCGCCTGCCGCCATTTCTTTTTCCAGCAAGTTTAGTTCAATGCCCTCAGAATCATATTCCAGTTCCACTACCGTGGCGTCGGTATAACCGAAAATTTGTAGCGCGGCCAGATAAGTAGGACGTTCAACGAAGACCTTGTCGCCTTTTTCAAGGAAAACACGACTTAAAAGATCGATAGCCTGTTGTGAACCGTTAGTAATAATAATACTTTCCGCTTTCACTTCCAGATTAAGGCCCCGATTCCAGCGAGAAAGCTGTTCACGCAGATGTTCCTCCCCTTCGGTGACGCTATACTGGAATAAACCTCTGTGCTCACGGGATAAAATATCTCTGAGGATCGTATCGATGCCTTCCACGTCGATAAGGTCGGTCGCGGGAATCCCTCCTGCAAGCGAGATAACACCGGGAATTTTACTAAATTTTAGCAACTCTCTGACAGCAGAAGATTTGATACCAGCGGACTTTTTAGAAAGCATTACACACTCCCAGGGGAAATTTTTAAACGCCGCCCTATCTTACTGTTAAAATTCTGTAACTACAACAATGCAACAGGCTCCATTGCGCTGTAATTATTACTTTTTTGTGCTAATTTTTTGTAACAAAAGTCGGGGAGGATGCCAAAATTAATCAGCGATTTTTTATAAACAAGCCACTTTATTAATATCAGGATATGCGAATAGACTGTTTGCGTCTCCACCTGACAAACGGAAAAACTCTATTTTATTCCGCCGCTGTATTTTGGCCAGAATCCTTTACAGTTTCAATTAAAAAGAACCCAATTTATTTACGCTAACGATTTCAATAATTTTCTACTGCTGCTGTTGATTGACGTAAAAAGCAGGACCCCGGCAGATTGAAGCAGGATAACAAACGGTTTCTGGAGAAGGTAATTCCCCCATGAATACTGAAAATTATCCTGTTAAGTTTTCTATTTTTAGCGGTAATCGATTTAATAATATCGGCCGCGTTGCAATTGCCTTTTTTGGGCATAGCCACTAAAAATTTAATTACTTTTTCTATTTTTGGCAGCACAGTAAAAAGAACAAAGCCGTCTACGTAAGCGAAAGGATAAAAGGTAGGCTATCCGGGCGGGCGTGTTTTTTACAGATATAAACACCCGTGCGCCTGTGCATTAGCAACGCGATCCTGCTTTACCCTCTTTTTACATCATGAAAAGCCACCTCGCAGGCTATAGCGGTAAATTCCCCGAAAGATGTCATGCTTCCCGGTGCTTGTTGTTTAAAATCAAAATAATGGATCTAAAACTTCATTACTTTTATGTCACGGCTCCAGCGAGCCTTCATGCCAAAGGCGCGTTGCCCGTTAAAATTGCTGTGGCTGACAGAGACAAGGTGGTGACTTCAGGCACGTGTGCCAGTATTGTATCTGTTAAGGGCTTTGCCGCCCGTCTTCAGAGCAATACTAAAAGAATCAGAGCGGATCCGCTCTTTTCATCAGTATAGATGTGCACAGATGCACCGCTGGTGACGGTCTGACCGTTCATCAGGGGTTTTTAAACACAAGGAACTCCCCATGACTCGACGTTTAAGAAGAACCAAGATCGTTACCACCCTGGGTCCGGCTACCGATCGCGACAATAATCTCGAAAAAATTATCGCAGCCGGGGCCAACGTGGTTCGACTTAACTTCTCACACGGGACGCCAGAAGATCATATGCAGCGCGCCAGCAACGTGCGTGCGATTGCGGCAAAGCTGGGCCGTCACGTGGCCATTCTGGGCGATTTACAAGGCCCCAAGATTCGCGTCTCCACCTTTAAAGAAGGCAAAGTCTTTCTTAACCCGGGCGATCGGTTTTTACTGGATGCCAGCCTGAGTAAAGGCGAAGGCGATAAAGAAAAAGTCGGCATTGATTATAAAGGCCTGCCAGCCGATGTGGTACCGGGCGATATCCTGCTGCTGGATGATGGCCGTGTGCAGCTGAAAGTGCTGGAAGTTCAGGGCATGAAAGTCTTCACCGAAGTCACCGTCGGCGGTCCGCTTTCGAACAATAAAGGCATTAATAAGCTCGGCGGTGGGCTTTCTGCCGATGCGCTGACGGAAAAAGACAAAGCGGACATCCTTACCGCCGCGAAAATCGACGTAGATTATCTGGCCGTTTCTTTCCCACGCTGCGGCGAAGATCTGAACTACGCTCGTCGTCTGGCTCGCGAAGCGGGTTGCGAGGCGAAAATTGTCTCTAAAGTCGAGCGTGCAGAGGCCGTAGCGTCGCAGGAAGCCATGGATGACATCATCCTGGCATCGGACGTGGTAATGGTCGCCAGGGGTGACCTGGGCGTCGAGATCGGTGACCCGGAACTGGTCGGTATTCAGAAAGCCTTGATCCGCCGCGCCCGCCAGCTGAACCGTGCGGTGATTACCGCGACCCAGATGATGGAGTCGATGATCACCAATCCAATGCCAACGCGTGCTGAAGTTATGGACGTGGCCAACGCCGTACTGGACGGAACGGATGCGGTAATGCTTTCGGCCGAAACCGCAGCGGGCCAGTATCCGGCCGAAACCGTGACCGCCATGGCTAAAGTCTGTCTGGGCGCAGAGAAAATTCCAAGCATCAACGTTTCCAAGCACCGCCTGGAAGTGCAGTTTGATAATATTGAAGAAGCCATTGCGATGTCCGCGATGTACGCTGCCAACCACCTACAGGGCGTTACGGCGATCATCACCATGACGGAATCCGGCCGCACCGCGCTGATGACTTCACGCATTACCTCTGGCCTGCCGATTTTTGCCATGTCTCGCCATGAGCATACGCTAAACCTCACTGCGCTTTATCGCGGCGTCACGCCGGTTTATTTCGACAGCAACAATGATGGCGTGGTTGCGGCACACGACGCGATCAATCTGTTACGCGATAAGGGCTTCCTGATGTCTGGCGATTTGGTCATTGTTACTCAGGGCGATGTAATGAGTACAACCGGTACCACGAATACCAGCCGCGTGCTGCGCGTAGAGTAACGCTTACGGTTATCGGGCCGCCGTGCCCGATAATCTTTTCCGCTCTGCAGTTCCCTTTTCCGCTATTTTTTCAGCCACACATTTATCCGTCCGTCATACCAACCCGGTATACTGGCGCGATTTGTAGATCCTGTTTACTTTGGAAGGAGCCTTAATGCCCGCTTTTATTCCGGTGACGGCTATTACCCGTCGTCATTTAATTTTTCCGCTCTCGCTGGTGCTGTTTGAGTTTGCCAGCTATATCGCCCATGACATGATCCAACGCGGAATGCTGCTGGTTACCACCGAGTTCGGCGTCGGGCCGGAATGGGTTTCCGCCTCGCTGACTGCCTATCTGGCGGGCGGTATCGTTCTGCAGTGGTTATTAGGGCCGCTTTCCGACAAGCTGGGCCGTCGGCCAGTGATGCTGGCTGGCGTCGCCTTTTTTACCCTGGCCTGCATCGGCACCCACTGGGTCGGCTCCGTCGGCCAGTTTATTCTGATGCGCTTTCTGCAGGGCACCAGCCTCTGTTTTATTGGGGCAGTCGGCTATGCCGCCATTCAGGAAGCCTTTAACGAAGCCCTTAGCGTGAAAATGATGGCGCTGATGGCTAACGTCGCCCTGCTTGCCCCGTTGGCCGGCCCGCTGGCCGGTGCTGCTTTTCTTTCCGTAGGCGACTGGCGCACAATGTTCTGGCTGTTTGCCGCCGTCAGCGCGGTAGCGCTGGTTGGCCTGTGGCGAACCATGCCCGAAACTGCAGGTGACAGCAGTGCCTCTGTTTCGCTCAAGTCGCTGGGCAAAGGCTATCTGAACCTGCTGCGGGATCGTCAGGTCATGAGCGGCTCGCTGGCTATCGGCCTGGTCAGTATTCCTTGTCTCGGCTGGGTGGCGCTGTCGCCGGTGATCCTGATCCACGACGAACATCTTTCCCGCATGACCTACGCGCTGCTTCAGCTGCCGGTATTTGTGGCGATGATCCTTGGTAACCTGACGTTGGGTCGCCTTTCTGGCCGCGTACCGATTGAATACCCACTCAAGCTGGCCGCATGGCCAATCCTGATTGGGCTGGCGGTCGCGACGCTGGCCACCGCGCTGAACAGGCACAGCTATCTCTGGCTGACCGCAGGGCTGAGCCTGTACGGTTTTGGCACCGGTCTGGTCAACGCCGGGCTTTACCGTTTAACGCTGTTTTCCAGCGCCTCAGGCAAGGGTAGCGTCGCCGCGATGCTGGGGATGGTTAGCATTCTGGTCTTTACCTTAGGGATAGAGGCGGTGAAAAGCGCCTGGTTCAGCGGCGGCAACTTCTGGTTCAGCCTGGTAAACCTGGGCTGCGGGCTGCTCTGGTTCTGGCTGGTTAGCGCTTTTCTGCGCGAGCGGCAGCGGCGGATCACACAGGCACATTAAAAAACCCCGCCGGGCGGCGGGGCTTATTTTACTTTTTAGGGAAGAGATCTTTGCGGCGATAAGGTTCAATATCGCCCTCTTTCCGCGTCTTCAGCAGCTTCAGGATCCAGGTGTACTGCTCAGGATTCGGCCGGACCAGGATCTCGACTTCCTCATTCATTCTGCGCGCCAGCGTTTTATCATCCGCTTCCAGCAAATCATCCATCGGCGAACGCAAATAGATATCCAGCCGATGCGTTTTGCTGTTATAAACCGGGAACAGCGGCACCACACGAGCGCGACAAACCTTCATCAATCGTCCGACCGCAGGCAGCGTAGCCTTATAGGTAGCGAAGAAATCCACGAATTCGCTGTGTTCTGCACCATGATCCTGATCCGGCAGATAATACCCCCAGTACCCCTGACGTACCGAGCTGATAAACGGCTTGATACCGTCATTTCTGGCGTGCATACGCCCGCCAAAACGGCGGCGCACGGCATTCCAGACATAGTCCATCACCGGATCGCTTTGGTTATGGAACATGGCCGCCATTTTCTGGCCTTCTGACGCCAGCACCATGGCCGGAATATCCACCGCCCAGCCGTGCGGCACCAGAAAAATGATGTTCTGATTTTGCGCACGGATCTGCTCAATAATGTCTTTGTTATGCCAGGTAATGCGCTGTAGCGCATGGGCCGGGCGCATGGCCAGTTCGGCCATCATCACCATCGACTGCGGCGCCGTGGCAAACATCTCATCGATAATTTTTTCGCGGTCGCTTTCCGCTACTTCAGGCATGCAGTAAAACAGGTTAATCTGCGCGCGGCGGCGAGCGCTTTTAGCGTATTTTCCGGCGAAACGTCCCAGTGCACCGAGAAAAGGATCGCGTAGCCGTGCCGGGATCCAGGCCAGCCCTGCGCAAAAACCGATTGCCAGCCAGCTTCCCCAGTAACGCGGCAGCAGAAAGGATTTCTGAAAGGTGGGAATAAATTCAATATTGCTTTTCTTGTTTTCCATGCACTCGCCTCAAATTCTGAGCGGCTAATGATAGTGCCGATGCACAATTTTGCAATGCCCGCCTCATTTTGCCCATAAAGAAAAGCCGACGGCAGAAGCGTCGGCTTTTTTGGCGGAAGCGTTAATGCTTACTTAAAGCGCAGCTGTGGCGTGACTTCACGAACCTGTGCCAGATAATCGCTGCGGTCTTTACCGGTCAGCCCTTCCATACGCGGCAGCTTCGCCGTCAGCGGGTTGACGGCCTGATTGTTGATCCACACTTCAAAGTGCAGATGCGGCCCCGTTGAGCGACCGGTGTTGCCGCTCAGGCCAACGCGCTCGCCGCGCTTCACCTTATCACCAGGCTTCACCAACAGCTTTTTCATATGCATATAGCGCGTCATATACTGACGTCCATGACGAATGGCAACATAGTTGCCCGCGCCACCGCTGCGTTTCGCCACGATCACTTCGCCGTCGCCTACTGCCAATACCGGGGTCCCCAGCGGGATAGCAAAGTCCACGCCCTTGTGCGGCGCGATGCGGCCGGTTACCGGATTCAGGCGATGCGGGTTAAAGTTTGAAGAGACGCGATACTGTTTCGCCGTTGGGAAACGCATAAAGCCGTGTGCCAGTCCGGCGCCGCTGCGATCGTAGAACTTGCCGTCGGCAGCGCGAATAGCATAATAATCTTTGCCACCGGTTTGCAGCCGCACGCCGGTTAAACGGCTCTGCTGGCTGTTGCCGTCCATCATCTCGCGCGACATCAGCACGGAGAAACGGTCGCCGTTACGCAGCTTGCGGAAGTCCATCTGCCACTGTAACGCTTTAATCACGGCGCTGATTTCGCCGCTGCTCAGCCCGGCGCTACGCGCGCTGGTCACAAAGCTGCCTTCCACCGTGCCCGAAAGCACGTTGTTTTGCCATTCGCCCTGCTGAACCGCAGCAGAAGATTTAAACGTGTTGCCGGAGCGATCGTAAGTGCGGGTTTCGCGACTTGAGGCCTCCCAGGTCAGCCTCTGAAGCTGGCCGTCATCGGTAAGCGTCCAGGAAAGCTGCTGCCCAATTTGCAGGTTACGCAGATCCTTATCAGCCTTGACCAGCTGGTTGATATCTCCCATATCGATGCCATACTGATTGAGAACGCTGCTTAAGGTATCTCCTGCTGACACCACATAATCGTGCGTCCCGGCTTCGCTGGGCACATCCTGGTCTATCTCATCTTTGGGAACATCGTCATCGGGTGAAGGCATATCCTGATCGATAGGCTCACTGGCTTCCGGTAACAGCGTACGCAGCTGTTCCTTGTCCAGTTCAATGCTCTTAACGATCGGATTCTCACCGCCGACGGTGGGATGATAAACGAAAGGCCGCCATACCGAGACGGCCAGCGTAACGACGGTAAGCGAACCCAGCATAACGCGGTGGGTTCGTGGCAATGTATTAAACGCCATAGCGACAGCGCGGGCTATTTGCTGCACGTATTAGTTCCTCTAAGCTCCTTTCAGGCAGCTCGCGTACTGGCTGGACAGCTGTGAGAGGAATTTCACATAGCTGTCTCTTCCCGGAGTGATGTCGGTTCCCAGCGGATCCAGCGTTCCTGTACGCACTTTGGTTCCTCTGGCAACAGCATCGATCACGGCCGGCCTGAATTGTGGCTCAGCAAAGACGCATACCGCCTTTTGCTCAACCAACTCTGTTCGAATTTGATGTAAACGCTGAGCGCCGGGCTGGATTTCAGGGTTGACGGTAAAATGACCCGTTGGGGTCAGACCGAAATGTTTTTCAAAGTAGGTGTAAGCATCGTGAAAAACGAAATAACCCTTTCCTTTTACCGGCTCAAGCTGAGCGGCTATTTGCGTATCGGCCGTAGCCAATTCTGCCTCAAAATGCTGCAGGTTCGCGTCTAGTTTGTCTCTGCTCTGCGGCATAAGTTCCAATAATTTTGCATGGATTGCAACCGCAGATTGCCGGGCTATTTCTGGGGACATCCACAGGTGCATATTATATTCGCCATGGTGATGGGCATGAGCCTGCTCATCCTGTGCTTCAGCGCCCTCTTCGTGCGGGTGCGCCTCGTCTTCTGCTCCACGCACCAACAGGGGTTTAACCGTTGTTAAATCTGCCAGTTCGAGGTTTTTTTGTCTGGGAAGTGTGGCAACCGCTTTCGGCAAAAAAGCTTCCATTTCCGGCCCAATCCAGACCACAAGATCCGCGCTCTGTAGGCGTTTGATGTCTGAAGGGCGCAGCGCGTAGTCATGTTCCGAGGCCCCATCCGGCAGCAAAATTTCTACTGGCGTGACGCCATCGGCAATAGCCGCGGCGATAAAGCCCAGAGGCTTAACAGAGGCCACTACTGCAGCCTGAGCGGAAGGGGTTAACGAAGCGGCAAAACCTAACGCAGAAAGCCACGTTAACAAGGGTTTGTTTTTATGTAACATAATGATTCATTCCATCGTGACAGGTCGAAGAATTGTGATATTATAACATTCGATAACTTCTGCAACCCGTAATCGCTATGTCCTCACTGATTAGTCTTGAAAAAATTTCCGTCAGCTTTGGTCAGCGCACCGTGCTCGCCAACATATCTTTGACGCTGGAGCCGGGCAGGATATTAACGCTGCTCGGGCCTAACGGTGCCGGTAAATCCACGCTGGTACGCGTGGTACTCGGCCTGATTTCGCCAACGAGTGGCAGCGTGGTGCGTCATGAACAGCTGCGTATCGGCTACGTGCCGCAAAAAATTCATCTGGATGCGACGCTGCCGCTCACTGTCGAGCGCTTTATGCTGCTGCGTGGCGGCGTGAAGCGCGGCGACATCCTGCCCGCCCTGAAAAGAGTGCAGGCGGCACAGCTGTTGAACGCGCCGCTGCAAAAGCTTTCCGGTGGCGAAATGCAGCGCGTGCTGCTGGCGCGCGCCCTGCTTAACCAGCCGCAGCTGCTGGTACTGGACGAACCGACGCAGGGCGTTGATGTCAACGGCCAGGTGGCGCTTTACGATTTGATCGATCAGCTTCGGCGCGAGCTAAACTGCGGCGTGCTGATGGTTTCCCACGATTTACATTTGGTGATGGCGAAAACCGATGAGGTGCTCTGCCTGAATCAGCATATTTGCTGTTCCGGCAGCCCGGAGGCGGTTTCTCAGCATCCGGAGTTTATCTCTATGTTTGGCCCGCGCGGCGCCGAGCAGCTGGCTATTTATCGTCATCAGCACAACCACCGGCACGACCTTCAGGGACGTATCGTTTTACGCAGAGGACAAACCAAGTGATTGAATTGTTGTTGCCCGGCTGGCTGGCAGGTTTTTTCCTGGCGCTGGCAGCGGGCCCCCTCGGCTCGTTTGTAGTCTGGCGCCGCATGTCCTATTTTGGCGATACGCTGGCGCACGCTTCTCTGCTTGGCGTAGCTTTTGGCCTGTTGCTGAACGTCAGCCCGTTTTATGCGGTGATTGCCGTCACGCTGCTGCTGGCGCTGCTGCTGGTCTGGCTGGAGCGCAGGCCGCATCTGGCGATTGATACGCTGCTGGGCATCATGGCACACAGCGCGCTGTCGCTGGGTCTGGTAGTGGTCAGCCTGATGTCCGGCGTACGGGTGGATCTGATGGCCTATCTGTTTGGCGATCTGCTGGCCGTGACGCCGACCGATCTTTACACCATTGCTGCTGGGGTGGCCGTGGTGCTGGTCGTGCTGGCGGCTAACTGGCGTTCGCTGCTCTCCATGACCATCAGTCCGGAGCTGGCGCAGGTGGATGGCGTCAATATACAGCGGACTAAGATGGTATTGATGCTGGTAACGGCACTGACCATTGGCGTGGCGATGAAGTTCGTCGGTGCGCTGATTATCACCTCTTTATTAATCATTCCGGCCGCGACGGCACGACGCTTTGCACGTTCACCGGAGCAGATGGCAGCTGTTGCCGTACTGGTGGGGATCCTGGCCGTAACCGCTGGCCTGACCTTCTCCGCTTTTTACGATACGCCAGCCGGGCCGTCGGTTGTGTTGGGCGCATCGCTGATGTTTATAGTCAGCATGGTTAAAAAGCCTGCGGTGTAACACCGGCAGGCGGCAAAAAAAAACCGGTCAGCGATGACCGGTTTTTTTGTGACTTACTCTTCCCGCGTGATGCCAAAGTGCTTGTAGGCATGTTGCGTCGCCATCCTGCCGCGTGGCGTACGTTGAATAAATCCCTGCTGGATCAGATAAGGCTCTAACACGTCCTCGATGGTTTCGCGCTCTTCGCCGATAGCCGCCGCCAGGTTATCCAACCCGACCGGCCCGCCGGTAAACTTATCGATGATCGCCAGCAGCAGCTTGCGGTCCATATAATCGAAGCCTTCCGTATCCACGTTGAGCATGTCCAGCGCTCTGGCGGCCACGTCACCGCTCAGGCTGCCCTGCGCTTTAACCTCAGAGAAATCCCTGACCCGGCGCAGCAGACGGTTAGCGATACGCGGCGTGCCCCGTGAACGACGGGCAATTTCCAGCGCGCCCTCTTCGCTCAGCGGCAGGCCAAGGCAGCTGGCGCTGCGGCCGACGATGTGCTGCAGATCTTTAACCTGATAAAACTCCAGACGCTGTACGATACCAAAACGGTCGCGCAGCGGCGACGTTAACGAGCCGGCCCGGGTGGTCGCGCCAATCAGGGTAAACGGCGGCAAATCCAGCTTGATGGAACGGGCGGCCGGGCCTTCACCGATCATGATATCCAGCTGATAGTCTTCCATTGCCGGATAGAGCACCTCTTCCACTACGGGCGAAAGACGGTGGATCTCATCGATAAAGAGCACGTCGTGCGGCTCAAGGTTGGTTAACATGGCGGCCAGATCGCCTGCTTTTTCCAGCACGGGTCCGGAGGTAGTGCGCAGGTTAACGCCCAGCTCGTTGGCAACAATCCCGGCCAGCGTGGTTTTCCCCAGCCCAGGCGGGCCGAATACCAGCAGATGATCCAGCGCATCGCCACGCATTTTGGCAGCCTGGATAAAAATTTCCATCTGTTCGCGCACCACCGGCTGGCCGACATACTCTTCCAGCAGCTTCGGCCGAATGGCGCGGTCAATGACTTCTTCTTCGCTGAAGGTTCCCGGCGAAACCAGGCGATCGGCTTCAATCATGCTTTACCTCAAATAGCTGCGCGCAGGGCTTCGCGGATCAGCGTTTCACAATCTGCATCCGGACGGCCGACTTTGCCGATCATCCGGCTGGCTTCCTGAGGTTTATACCCCAGCGATACCAGCGCGGCAACGGCTTCCTCTTCCGCGCTGTTACCCGCGGCAGGCGCCTGAACTTCACTGGTCAGCGCGAAAGGTGCATCGGCCGCAAACAGGTCGCCATGCATGCCTTTAAAGCGATCTTTCATTTCGACCACCAGCCGTTCGGCGGTTTTCTTGCCCACGCCCGGCAGTTTCACCAGCGAGGCGATTTCTTCGCGCTCTACGGCCGTCACGAACTGCTGCGCCGACATGCCGGACAAAATGGCCAGCGCCAGCTTTGGCCCGACGCCGTTCACTTTAATCAGCTCGCGAAACAGCGCCCTCTCCTGACGGCTGTTAAAGCCGAACAGCAGCTGAGCGTCCTCGCGCACCACGAAATGGGTGAACAGCGTGGCTTCGTTATTCAGCTCGGGAAGCTCATAAAAACAGGTCATCGGCATGTGCACTTCATAACCCACGCCGCCGACTTCCAACAGCACCAGCGGCGGCTGTTTTTCCAAAATGTTGCCTCTCAGACGACCTATCACCGTAAGCTTCCTTAGAAATGGAGTAATGCGGGGATTTATATCATAAAAAAAGCTGGATAGATATCCAGCTTATCAGGAACGCAGGCGACCGCGCGCCAGGTTAAGTTTGCCCTCGCCCAGCCGGTTGATGTTCTGGCTGAGATGGCAGTGGGTAATGGCGATAGCCAGCGCATCCGCCGCATCTGCCTGCGGACTGGCGGAAAGCTTCAGCAGCGTTTTGACCATATGCTGCACCTGGCTTTTCTCCGCGCTGCCGATACCAACCACGGTCTGCTTGACCTGCCGTGCCGCGTATTCGAACACCGGCAAATCGTGATTAACCGCTGCCACGATGGCCGCCCCGCGAGCCTGGCCTAGCTTGAGTGCAGAATCGGCATTTTTCGCCATAAAAACCTGCTCTATAGCGAAATAGTCCGGCTGAAACTGGGTGATAATCTCGCTGACGCCCGCATAAATCAGCTTCAGGCGGGACGGCAAATCGGTGGAGCTGGTGCGGATACAGCCGCTGCCCAGGTAGGTCAACTGGCGACCTACCTGACGGATAATACCGTAGCCGGTGATACGCGAGCCGGGATCGATACCTAAAATGATCGCCATTACGCTTCTCCCGGCCGTTGCATAAAGTCCGCCATTACAGCGTTGCCGCGACCTCGTCGGAGATCTCACCGTTATGGTAAACTTCCTGCACGTCGTCACAATCTTCCAGCATATCGATCAGGCGCAGCAGCTTCGGTGCCGTTTCCGCGTCCATATCTGCTTTGGTCGAAGGGATCATGGTCACTTCAGCACTGTCGGCATTCAGACCCGCTGCAGCCAGCGCGTCTTTCACTTCGCCCAGCGACTCCCATGCGGTAAACACATCCATTGCGCCGTCGTCATAGGTGACCACGTCATCCGCACCCGCTTCCAGCGCGGCATCCATCAGGGTATCTTCATCCAGACCCGGCGCGAAAGAGATCACGCCTTTGCGCGTGAACAGATAAGCAACGGAACCGTCAGTACCGAGGTTGCCGCCGGTTTTGGTGAAGGCGTGACGCACTTCGGAAACGGTACGGTTACGGTTGTCGCTCAGGCATTCCACCATCACCGCCGTGCCGCCAGGACCGTAACCTTCATAGATGATGGTTTCCATGTTGCTGTCGTCTTCGCCGCCCACGCCGCGAGCGATTGCGCGGTTCATGGTATCGCGCGTCATGTTGTTAGACAGCGCTTTATCCATCGCCGCGCGCAGACGCGGGTTAGACGCTGCATCGCCACCGCCCAGCTTCGCCGCCGTAACCAGCTCGCGAATAATTTTGGTGAAAATTTTACCGCGTTTAGCATCCTGAGCCGCTTTACGGTGTTTGGTGTTAGCCCATTTACTGTGACCAGCCATTAACTCTTTCTCCAGATATAGATCGGACAGGCTATCTTGCTGATGATTTTGTCCGCCGGGCGCATTCGTCATCCTCTCGGACTAACGGACACGCTGGCAGCAAACAACCTCACTGCGCCGACAAACGCCTGAACATTTAACGCATTCCATCCCCTTTGCTACCGGCAATCAGCCGGCAGCCAGGGTGCTAAACTACAAATTCTTCAATGGCCTGGCGGTTGCTCCAGGACTTGCACAGCGCCGCGCCTTCCGTGGGCGCCATCCAGCGGTAAGCCAGATGTTCGCTTAGTCTGACCGGCTGCTCGGCAGGCAGCGCCAGATAAAACCAGTGCTCGCTGTTATGCGTGACCTCTGGCGCGTAGCGGTGGCGAAAATGCGCAAAGATTTCGAATTCTATCCGACGCTGGCAGTCCACTAATGTGAGCTGCCCGGCGTTGATATCAATTCCCGTTTCTTCCAGCACTTCCCGTCGCGCGGTCTCTGCCAGGTTTTCACCCTCTTCCTGGCTGCCGGTAACGGACTGCCAGAAACCGGGATCGTCGCGCCGCTGCAGCATCAGTACCCGCCCGGTATCACGGGCAAAGATCACCACCAGAACCGATACGGGCCGCTTGAAAGCCATCTCAGTTGCTCTCAGGCTTATCCTTTTTAACCACCTGAATGCCCAGCTCCGCCAGCGAAGCCGGGTTGGCAAAGCTTGGCGCTTCGGTCATCAGGCAGGCTGCCGCCGTGGTTTTCGGGAAAGCGATAACGTCACGGATGTTGTCGGTGCCGGTTAACAGCATAACCAGGCGATCCAGGCCAAAGGCTAATCCCGCGTGCGGCGGCGTACCGAATTTCAGGGCATCCAGCAGGAAGCCGAACTTCTCGCGCTGTTCCTGCTCGGTGATGCCCAGAATGCCGAACACCGTCTGCTGCATGTCGCCACGGTGAATACGCACCGAGCCGCCGCCTACTTCGTAGCCGTTGATAACCATGTCGTAGGCGTTAGCAATGGCCGTTTCAGGCGCGTCTTTCAACGCATCTGGCGTCATGTCGCGCGGCGCGGTGAACGGGTGGTGCATCGCGCTCAGGCCGCCTTCGCCATCCTCTTCGAACATGGGGAAGTCGGCTACCCATAGCGGCGCCCAGGTGTTTCCGTTGGTGATATCCAGATCGCGACCCAGCTTCAGACGCAGCGCGCCCAGCGCGTCGGCCACGATTTTCGCGCTGTCCGCGCCAAAGAAAATGGCGTCGCCATCGGCGGCAGCGGTGCGGCTCAGAATAGCTTCAACGATATCCGCGTTCAGGAACTTGGCGACCGGGCTGGTGATGCCTTCCAGACCTTTGGCGCGCTCATTGACTTTCATCCACGCCAGGCCTTTCGCGCCGTAGATTTCTACAAACTTGCCGTACTCATCAATTTGCTTGCGGCTAAGCTGAGCGCCGCCCGGCACGCGCAGTGCGGCAACGCGGCCTTTAGCGTCATTCGCCGGGCCTGAGAAGACTTTGAACTCCACGTCCTTCAGCAGATCGGCAACATCCACCAGCTCCATCGGGTTACGCAGGTCCGGCTTATCGGATCCGTAGCGACGCATCGCTTCAGCAAAGGTCATCATCGGGAAGTCGCCCAAATCGATACCTTTTACGTCCTGCCACAGTTCGCGCACCATCTTCTCCATGATTTCACGCACCTGCGGCGCGGTCATAAAGGAGGTTTCAACGTCAATCTGGGTGAATTCAGGCTGGCGGTCAGCGCGCAGGTCTTCATCACGGAAGCATTTAACGACCTGATAGTAGCGATCGAAGCCGGACATCATCAGCAGCTGTTTGAACAGCTGAGGCGACTGCGGCAGCGCGTAAAATTTGCCCTTGTGTACGCGGCTCGGCACCAGATAGTCACGCGCACCTTCCGGCGTGGCTTTAGTCAGCATCGGCGTTTCGATATCGAGAAAGCCGTTGTCATCCATAAAGCGACGCACGAAGCTGGTAATTTTCGCACGGGTTTTCAGGCGCTGAGCCATATCAGGACGACGCAGATCCAGGTAGCGATACTTCAGGCGCGCTTCTTCGCTGTTGGTCTGATTGGAATCCAGCGGCAGCGGCTCGGCGCGGTTGATAATGGTCAAATCGGTCGCGAACACTTCCACTTCGCCCGTCGCCATCTCACTGTTTCTGTTTTTTTCGTCACGAGCACGCACGGTGCCGGTCAGCTGGATACAGAACTCGTTACGCAGTTCAGAGGCCAGCTGAAAAGCTTCCTGGCGATCGGGATCGAAAAAGACCTGCACAATGCCTTCACGGTCGCGCATATCAATGAAGATCAGGCTGCCCAGATCGCGGCGGCGGTTAACCCATCCGCAAAGTGTCACCTGTTGGCCTACGTGAGACAGGTTGATCTGTCCGCAATACTCGGTACGCATAACGCTATCCTTTTAACTTCGCCGCTCGCGGGCAGCATCTTTAGTTATCTGTTCGGGGCGATGCCGCCGCGAAAAAGGCGGCTATTATAATAGAAAAAGCCCGGCGCGATAAGAGTCGCCTCCTGCAGGCGGCGCCAAAAATCACTACAATTAGCCTGCGCCTCATAAAAGCTAACAAATTTCATGCTTCTCTGACATTGTTGTTATCGTGCATTAAGGCTGACTGCCTGTATTCTCAACGGTTTTCCCTAAACACCCGGAGCAAGTATGTTGGAATTAAACGCTGCAACCACCGCGCTGGTGCTGATCGATTTACAGGAAGGCATTCTGCCTTTCGCTGGCGGCCCTTATAAAGCAGAAGACGTGGTGAGCCGTTCGGCGAAGCTGGCCGAAAAATTCCGTGCCGTCAATGCGCCTGTCGTACTGGTGCGCGTCGGCTGGGCGAAGGACTTTGGCGACGCGCCGAAGCAGCCGGTAGACAACAGCCACGGCGGCCTGCTGCCAGACAACTGGTGGGACTGGCCACCCGCGCTGGGCAAACAGGAGAGTGACAT
>NZ_DALZCD010000072.1:0-16532 GCF_031978025.1 Erwinia sp. | reverse complement strand
TCCCATACCCTCATCGGGGCCATTATCGGCATTGGCCTGACCAACGCACTGCTGACCGGCACGTCGGTCGTGGATGCGCTGAATATCCCGAAAATGATCGGCATTTTCCTGTCGCTGGTTATCTCTCCGATTGTCGGCCTGGTGCTGGCTGGCGGCATGGTGTTTATTCTGCGCCGCTGCTGGAGCGGCAATAAAAAGCGCCGCCGTATTCATATGACGCCTGCGGAACGCGAAAAGATCGACGGCAAGAAAAAGCCGCCGTTCTGGACGCGTATCGCGCTGATCGTATCGGCTATTGGCGTGAGCTACTCTCACGGCGCTAACGACGGTCAGAAAGGCATTGGCCTGATTATGCTGGTGCTGATTGGCGTAGCGCCTGCGGGCTTTATCGTCAATTTGAACGCTTCCGGCTATGACATTACGCGTACGCGCGATGCGGTCAATCATCTGGAGCAGTATTACCAGCAGCATGGCGATTCGCTGGCGCAGATGGTGCAGCTGCTGCCACCGGCTCTGCCGGCGCCAGAAGAGCATCCGGGCAGCCCGAAAGAGTTTCACTGCGATGCTTCGCGTGTGATGCCTGCTATCGAGCGTACCCAGAGCCTGCTGAATAATCTGCAAAGCTACGACGCGTTAAACGTCGAGCAGCGCAGCCAGCTGCGTCGCCTGCTTATGTGCATCTCCGATACGGCTGACAAAACCGCCAGGCTGAAGGACGTTTCTGCTGAAGATCAACGTTTCCTTGGCAAGCTGAAAGGCGACATGCTCAACACCGTTGAATATGCTCCGGTCTGGATCATTATCGCCGTTGCCCTGGCGCTGTCGCTCGGCACCATGGTGGGATGGCGTCGCGTCGCCACCACTATCGGCGAGAAGATTGGCAAGAAAGGCATGACCTACGCTCAGGGTATGTCTGCCCAGATGACGGCGGCCGTCTCTATCGGCGTAGCCAGCTATACCGGGATGCCTGTTTCAACGACCCATGTGCTCTCCTCTTCCGTAGCCGGCACCATGCTGGTAGACGGCGGCGGTGTACAGGGCCGGACGATTAAAAATATCCTGTTAGCTTGGATCTTTACTCTGCCGGTTTCCATCCTGCTTTCGGGCAGCCTGTACTGGCTGGCACTGAAACTGGTACCGTAATCCGGCATTGCAGCACTATCAGGGCGGGGATATTTCCCCGCCTTTTTTATGCCCTAATGCCAGATAAGCAGGCCGATCAGGCTGATAAAAACCAGTCCGCACAGTGCGCTGGTCAGCAGAAACTGTCCGCGAACCCGCTCGCAGCGACGAATAAACTCTTCATCATGGTGGTCGCGATAGCGCTGCATCCAGATATAGCGCACCAGCCGTACCTGTTTGCCGGGCTGGCCGTGAGAGGTAAAAAACCCCGCGCCGTCAACGTACTGATAAAGTAAAGGATCGCAGCCGCGAAGCACCACCAGCAGCGCGCGCAGGGAAGAAAAGTAACGCACCATATTCACCAGACAAACCACGCAAAGAGCCCAAAAAAGTGCAATCGTGCTAATCATGCTCTCCTCCACGACGATACTCTGCAGCCGCCGATCCTGCTTAACAGAGCTTAGCCAACCCCACGACCAACCTGGGTAACGGCAACGTTGCCGTCCAGCGCTTTTATTCTCTTCTTCAGTTTAGGAGATGGAAGGAAATTTTTTCCAGCATGAACGAGCCTCGGGACAAAAAGAGCGGAAAATTCATGTTGATCCCGCTCGCAAAGGTGAGGCGCTGACCGGCATTTGTTCACCCTTTTCGCTATACTGTCTGGATAAAAAACGCGTCGAGACAGACGCTGAGAACCCTGCCACATCGCATTAATTCAATGTGTTATGATGCCAGACTGCCTGCAAGTATGCAGCCGCACCGAATGGAAGGAGTAGCGTTATGTCTTACAAACACATTCTGATTGCCGTGGATCTTTCACCAGAAAGTAAACTGCTGGTGGCGAAAGCGGTATCTATGGCCCGCCCTTACGACGCAAAAGTGTCGCTGATCCATGTTGACGTCAATTACTCCGATCTCTACACCGGCCTGATCGACGTGAACCTTGGCGATATGCAAAAACGGATTTCTGAAGAGACGCACACCGCGCTTTCCGATATTTCGAACAGCGCAGGTTACCCCATTACCGAAACCCTCAGCGGCAGCGGCGATCTGGGTCAGGTGCTGGTGGACGCAATCAAGCGTTACGATGTCGATCTGGTGGTGTGTGGTCATCATCAGGATTTCTGGAGCAAGCTGATGTCCTCAGCCCGCCAGCTAATCAACACCGTGCATATTGATATGTTGATTGTGCCGCTGCGCGACGAGCAGGAAGAGTAGCCTTTGGCATGCAATAAGCCGCTTCTGCAGGATTAAGGGAAGCGGCTTTTAACAGTGAGTTACTCCGCCGTATTCAGCGGTGGATAGATATCAAAACGGTGACTTTTCGTGACCACGGCGGACTGGGTGGCGATACCCGCCAATGGAGGCGCATAGTCAGGCCGTTTAACCACTACGCGTTTTTTCGCCAGCCGTCTCGCCGGCTCCAACAGCCCGTCAGCATCGTCATCCGCACCGACCAGCGTCTGAAACACACGCATCTCTTTCTTGACCAGCGCGCTTTTTTGCCTGTGTGGATACATGGGATCGAGATACACCACATCTGGCTTTTCACTGATTGCCGCCAGCGCATCCAGGCTGGAAGCATGCACCAGCGTCAGGCGCGCCTGTAGCCAGCCGCCGATTTCCGGATTACGGTAGCCGCGTTGAAGGCCATCATCCAGCAGTGCAGCCACAACCGGATGCCTTTCCAGCATCTGCACGCGGCAACCCAGCGAGGCCAGTACAAAAGCGTCACGTCCCAGCCCTGCCGTGGCGTCGGTGACCACCGGCAGATAGTTACCCTTGATGCCGACCGCTTTTGCTACGGCTTCACCCCGACCACCGCCAAAGCGACGGCGGTGCGCCATCGCCCCCTCGACAAAATCCACAAAGATGCCGCCCAGTTTTGGCTCATCGCGCTTACGCAGCTCCAGATGAGCGTCGGTCATCACCAGCGCCATCGGCGCGGCTTCGTCGTGTTCAAGCTGCCAGCGTGCGGCTAAAAGAGATAAGGCGCCGTCTCCGGCGCCCGTTTCATCAATTAAGCAGATCTTCACTCAGTGCTTTCCTGAATACCGTAGTGCGCCAGCATGGCGTCCAGCTGAGGCTCACGGCCACGGAAACGTTTGAACAGCGCCATCGGTTCTTCAGAACCGCCGCGCGTCAAAATGTTGTCCAGGAAAGACTGGCCTGTCTCACGGTTGAAAATCCCCTCTTCCTCGAAGCGAGAATAGGCATCCGCAGCCAGCACATCGGCCCACAGATAGCTGTAGTAGCCCGCTGCATAACCCCCAGCGAAGATATGACTAAAGGCGTGCGGGAAACGGCCCCATGCTGGCGCTGGCACCACGGCCACCAGCTTTTTAATCTCTTTCAGCATCTCCAGGATTTGTGCGCCCTTCGCCGGATCGAACTCGGCGTGCAGACGGAAATCGAACAGGCCGAACTCCAGCTGGCGCAGGATAAATAGCGCGGCCTGATAGTTTTTCGCCGCCAGCATTTTATCCAGTAGCGCCTGAGGCAGCGGCTCGCCGGTCTCATAATGGCCGGAAATAAAGGCCAGCGCCTCCGGCTCCCAGCACCAGTTTTCCATAAACTGGCTTGGCAGTTCGACCGCATCCCACGGCACGCCATTGATACCGGAAACGCCCGGGGTGTCGATACGGGTCAGCATATGATGCAGGCCGTGGCCAAACTCATGGAACAGCGTGGTGACTTCATCATGGGTGAAGAGCGCCGGTTTACCGCTCAGTGGACGATTGAAATTACAGGTCAGGTAAGCAACCGGTTTTTGCAGGCTGCCGTCGGCGCGACGCATCTGGCCTACGCAATCGTCCATCCACGCACCGCCACGTTTGTTTTCACGTGCGTAAAGATCCAGGTAGAAGCTGCCGCGCAGCTCACCGCTTTCGTCGAACAAATCAAAGAAGCGCACGTCCGGGTGATAAACATCTACATCTTTACGCTCTTTAGCGGTGATGCCGTAAATACGCTTAACCACCTCGAACAGGCCATTAACGGCACGCTCTTCCGGGAAGTAAGGCCGCAGCTGCTCGTCGCTGATAGCGTACAGGTGCTGCTTCTGTTTTTCACCGTAGTAGGTCAGATCCCATGGGTTCAGCTCGTCAATACCGTGCTCTTTTTTCGCAAAAGCACGCAGCTGCTCCAGTTCTTTTTCCGCCTGCGGCCGGGCGCGCTTCGCCAGATCGGTCAGGAAGTCGGTTACCTGCGCCGGATTTTCGGCCATTTTGGTGGCGAGGGATTTTTCCGCATAGGAAGAGAAGCCCAGCAGCTGTGCCAGCTCGTGGCGCAGCGCCAGCGTTTCCGCCATCACTTCGCTGTTATCCCATTTTCCGGCATTCGGTCCCTGGTCAGAAGCACGCGTTGCGTAAGCGCGGTACATCTCTTCACGCAGCGCCTGGTTGTCGCAGTAAGTCATTACCGGCAGATAGCTTGGGATATCCAGCGTCAGCAGCCAGCCTTCCTGCTCTTTGGCTTCCGCCTGCGCTTTGGCAGCGGCCAGCGCGCTTTCCGGCATGCCCGCCAGCTCGCTTTCATCGGTAATAAGCTTGCTCCAGCCCATGGTGGCGTCAAGCACGTTGTTGCTGTAAGTAGAGCCCAGCTCGGACAGACGGGCGGCGATTTCACCGTAGCGCTTCTGCTTTTCTTTCGACAGGCCGATGCCGGATAATTCGAAGTCGCGCAGCGCGTTGTCCACCGCTTTTTTCTGCGGCGCGCTCAGTTCATCAAAGCTGTTTTCTTTCAGGTTGCGGTAAGCCTGATACAGGCCTTCGTGCTGCCCCACCCAGGTGCTGTATTCTGACAGCAGCGGCAGCGTCTGCTCATAGGCCTGACGTAGCTCGGGGCTGTTTTGGACCGAGTTCAGGTGGCTGACCGGCGAGAACAGGCGGCTCAGGCGATCGTCGGCTTCTGACAGCGGCTGTACCAGATTATCCCAGGTGTAAGGTGCGCCCTGGGCAACAGCCTTTTCCACCGCCGCACGGCACGCTTCCAGCGCGGTAGTCACGGCCGGTACAACGTGTTCTGGCTTAATAGCGGAAAAAGGCGGAAGCGTAAAAGAAGTCAGCAACGGATTGGTCATAGCGCAGTCCTTGTTATCGATGTATGAGGCGCGTTGCCGCGCACGATTAAGCTAACATGAGGTTAAGTGTAGCGAAAATCAATGGGGCAAAGACGAGCTTAAAAAAGGCAATTGCCTGTAAAACGCAGCGGGAGCATACTTTTTCCGCACTTTATTTCGCCGATTCACAGGGAGCGTCTTTATGTGGTATTGCCTTGCCGCATCGTTGTTCTTTTTACCTTTTTACCGGCGCGTTTCGCTGGGCTTGTTAGTTATCTCGCTGGGTCTCGGTATTAGCAACCAGACATTACAGTTCCCCGCCATCGGGGCATTAGTCGCGATGGGCGCCGCTGCCTGCTTTTGCTATAAGCAGCGGACGCGAAACGTAGCGGGCACGGTCGCAGAAGCCTTACTTTTCCTGAGCGCGATCGCGCTGATGCTGCACCTTGTACCGGGCTTTAACAATCTGCCCATCGTTTCCGGAGTACAGGTTGGGCCAGAGAGTGCGCCTTTTACCTTCTATTACAACTTTGATAAGGCCCTAATCCCCTTTGTGCTGCTGGGCTGTCTGCCTACCCTGCTGAAACGCCCGTCTGCGCCGCCGGCTAACCGACTATGGTGGCTGGTTTTATTGCTTTCCATGCCGACGCTACTCCTGATCGCCACGCTGGCCGGTGGACTAAGGGTGGAACCGCATTATCCGGCCTGGCTCGGCTCGTTTGTGCTGGCTAACCTGTTTTTTGTGTCGCTGGCTGAAGAGACCCTGTTTCGCGGCTATGTACAACAGCGCCTGAGCCTGCGGGTCGGTAACGTCCGGGCGCTGCTGATGACGGCAGTGCTGTTCGGGCTGGCCCATGCCCCAGGCGGTGCGATGCTGGTTTTTTTTGCCACGCTGGTCGGGGTGATTTACGGCCTGGCCTGGCTGTGGAGTGGACGCGTCTGGGTTTCTACGCTGGTGCATTTTGCTTTCAATCTGCTACAACTGCTGTTTTTTACCTATCCCTTCTGGCTGCATCAGCCAGGGTAGCGCATTTTTTCCGCCAGACGGTTATACTGGGCAGGAATCGTGCCGCCCGTGCGGCACACTTGCTTTTTTCCCACCGGACAAATCCCACGACATGCTGAGTTATCGCCACAGTTTTCATGCCGGCAACCACGCCGACGTACTCAAACATACCGTTCAGAGCCTGATCATTAACGCGCTTAACGAGAAGGATAAACCCTACCTTTATCTCGATACCCACGCGGGCGCCGGACGCTATCAGCTGGGCAGCGAGCATGCCGAACGTACCGGAGAATATCTGGAAGGGATCGCCCGTATCTGGCAACAGGACGACGTGCCGGAAGAGCTGGAAAGCTATCTTTCCTGCGTTAAGGCGTTGAATCCTAACGGCAGGCTGCGTTTTTACCCTGGCTCTCCGTTGATTGCACGCCACCTGCTGCGCGCCGAAGACAAGTTGAACCTGACCGAGCTGCATCCCAGCGACTATCCGCTGCTGCGCAACGAGTTCCAGAAAGACGAGCGTGCACGCACGGAAAAAGCGGACGGTTATCAGCAGCTGAAATCTAAACTTCCCCCGCTGTCACGTCGCGGCCTGGTGCTGATCGATCCGCCTTACGAAATCAAAACGGATTATCAGGCGGTGGTAAAAAGCATTCAGGAAGGCCACAAACGTTTCGGTACCGGCGTCTTTGCCCTGTGGTATCCGGTGGTCCTGCGCCAGCAGATCAAACGTATGTTTGCCGAGCTGGAAGCGACCGGCATCCGACGTATTCTGCAAATTGAACTGGCGGTGCTGCCGGACAGCGATCGACGCGGGATGACCGCATCAGGCATGATCGTGATTAATCCCCCCTGGAAGCTGGAACAGCAGATGAAAAACGTGCTGCCGTGGCTGCACAAGCAGCTAGTGCCATCAGGCACCGGCCACACCAAAGTCAGCTGGATCGTGCCGGAATAACCGCGCCTGGCCTGGCCGGGCGCTGCCCGGCCGGCTTGCTACAGCGGAAACAAGGCAAAATCGTGTGCCATTTCAGTCGCCGGAAAAATCTCCCGGCACTCTGCCAGTAGCCGTTCCGTGTCCTCACGCAAATAGCGCGAACTCAGATGAGTAACGATCAGCTTTTTCGCCCGCGCTTCCTTTGCCACCGTGGCGGCCTGCACCGTTGACGAATGACCGCGGCTATTGGCTTTTTCTTCCATGGCGACTTCCAGTGTTGCCTCATGCACCACGACATCCGCGTTAGCCGCCAGCGTGCTTGCCTCTGCCGTCGGCGCCGTGTCGCCGAAAATAGCCAGCGTGCGCCCTTTTATAGCCGGGCCAAGGTAGCGGCTGCCGTCCACTACGCGCCCATCTTCCAGGGTCACCGTTTTGCCCTGCTTAAGCTGCTGAAACAGCCGCCCGGGCTTGATGCCGTCCGCCAGCAGCCGTTCCGCGTCCAGCGTGCCCGGCCGGTCATGTTCTTCAATACGAAAGCCATAACACTCCATCGGATGCGTCAGTGGATAAGCCGTAACGCGGAAATGCTCATCGCTGAAAAGCTCTCCGGCCCCGATTTCCACAATTTCCAGCGGGAAAGTCAGCCAGGAGCCGCTCAGGCTAAGAGACATCTCTACAAAAGCTTTGATCCCTGGCGGCCCATAGAGCGTAATTGCCTCGCTGATGCCGTTCATTGAGCGGCTGGTCAGCAAGCCCGGCAGGCCAAAAATATGATCGCCGTGCAGATGGGTGATAAATATCTTTTCCAGCTTGCCGGGTTTGACCGTGCTGCGCAGGATCTGATGCTGAGTCCCTTCTCCGCAGTCAAACAGCCAGCTGCCGCTGCGCACGCCCTGCAGATTTAAAGCGATGCTGGTGACGTTGCGCTGGCGGCTGGGCGTCCCCGCGCCGGTACCTAAAAAAAGCAGTTCCATTCCGTCTCTCTTTGCCTGTTTCTGAATAAAAAAATAGCGTGTTACGTCACGCTTTCTGGCGGTTATCAGCCCTTGCGACGCGCCCGCCCTATCACAATCATAGACGCAAACTTTGCGGCATTTGGCCGTCAGGCGTTACACTAGTGCCAATTAATTCGACCCTTATGGAACTCTTTCGATGACCAGACATTATGACTACCTTGCTATCGGCGGCGGCAGCGGCGGCATCGCTTCCATTAATCGTGCAGCCATGTACGGACAAAAGTGCGCGCTGATCGAGGCGAAAGACCTCGGCGGGACCTGCGTAAACGTCGGCTGCGTGCCGAAAAAGGTGATGTGGCATGCGGCGCAGATCGCCGAAGCTATTCATCAGTATGGCCCTGATTACGGCTTTAATACCACCGTCAACAGCTTTGACTGGGCGACGCTGGTTAAAAACCGTAGTGCCTATATTGATCGTATTCACACCTCATACGATAACGTGCTGGGCAAAAATAACGTAGACGTTATCAAGGGGTTCGCGCGTTTTGTTGATGCCCATACGGTGGAAGTAAACGGCGAGAAGATCACGGCGGATCATATTCTGATTGCGACCGGCGGCCGTCCAAGCCATCCGTCCATTCCGGGTGCAGAGTACGGTATCGATTCTGACGGCTTCTTTGACCTGGACGCGCTGCCAAAACGCACCGCCGTGGTCGGGGCTGGCTATATTGCCGTTGAGATCGCAGGCGTGTTAAACGCGCTGGGGTCTGAAACTCACCTGTTCGTGCGTAAACACGCGCCGCTGCGCAGCTTCGATCCGCTGATCGTAGACACGCTGGTAGAAGTCATGAACGCGGAAGGTCCGACGCTGCATACCGAATCCATTCCGAAAGCGATCGTTAAAAATGCCGACGGCAGCCTGACCCTGCAGCTGGAAAATGGTCAGGAGCAGACCGTAGACTGCCTGGTGTGGGCCATTGGCCGTGAACCGGCTACCGACAGCCTGAACCTGAACGTGACCGGCGTGGCCCTGAACGAGAAAGGCTATATCAACGTTGATAAGTACCAGAACACTAACGTGCAGGGTATTTATGCCGTTGGCGACAACACCGGTGCCGTAGAGCTGACGCCGGTAGCCGTGGCCGCTGGCCGTCGCCTTTCTGAACGTCTGTTTAACAACAAGCCGGATGAGCATCTGGATTACAGCAACGTGCCGACCGTGGTCTTCAGCCATCCTCCTATCGGCACCGTAGGCCTGAGCGAGCCACAGGCGCGCGAGCAGTATGGCGATGACGAAGTGAAGGTGTATAAATCCGCCTTTACCGCTATGTATACCGCCGTGACGCAGCATCGCCAGCCATGCCGCATGAAGCTGGTTTGCGTGGGCAAAGATGAGAAGATTGTCGGCATCCACGGTATCGGCTACGGCATGGATGAAATGCTGCAGGGCTTTGCGGTGGCGCTGAAAATGGGCGCGACCAAAAAAGACTTCGACAATACGGTGGCTATCCATCCGACCGGTGCGGAAGAGTTTGTTACCATGCGCTAAGGTTGCAGGGTGTAAAAAAAGGCCAGCATGCGCTGGCCTTTTTTATTGCCCGTTTTCCGGCGACAGTGCCTTTAACGAGCAGCCATTCACAAAGCGTGGCAGCGTATCTGCCGGGAAATAGCGCAGCTGGCCGTTTTCCGTGTTTAATAACGCCTGAAAAGACATGGCCGGGAAGCCGTTAAAAACCATCGTGAGTGCCATCACCGGCCCGCTATCAAGCTGACGCTCTGAAACGATTGGCTGGCTCATGCGCCAGCGGCTTGCCAGCTCTGACTTGACCACGTTGAATTGCCAGGCGGGGTTTTGCGCCTCCAGCGTGGGATTATAGCGGCCGTAGCGGATGCGATACGCGCGCTGTCTTAGCGAACTGGCTTCAGGAGACTGAAGCTGCTTATCCAGGCCAATTTCACAGCGCAGCTGGTAGCTGTGGGCAAAATGACTTTTTCCGTCAGCGGCGGTAATCAGTGAAGTGATAATGAAATCGATCGCCAGCGTATCGGTTATCACGGTTGTCGGCTGGGTATTCTGACTTTGCCAGCGATCCGGCGCGACACGAGTCAGGATCATCAAAGGTGCATCCTGCGTGGTCAGACGAGCAATAATCGGCGGCAGGCTGATATAGCCGTTAGGGACGGGAACGGGCACGCTCAGCGTTTGCGGCACAGGATCCGGCGTCGCACCGTCTGGCGGTAGCCGC
This sequence comes from Erwinia sp., assembly GCF_031978025.1. Lineage (NCBI taxonomy): Bacteria > Pseudomonadati > Pseudomonadota > Gammaproteobacteria > Enterobacterales > Erwiniaceae > Erwinia > Erwinia sp. The sequence continues at coordinate 6,208 of NZ_DALZCD010000072.1, read as the reverse complement.
CAGAGCTTAACCAGCGGCGGATGGGTGGCCGGCTCGCCATTCTCCACCCGCCGCAGATCGGCTGCCGACCAGGCGAGCGCCAGCAGTGCCGTGCCCTGTGTCCTGCCCAGTCGAACCGGCGACAATGGCTCATCCGTCTCCGCGGCATTTAAAAAAAAGCGTTGAAGATCGCCCGTGTGGTTATTGCCCAGCCGTTGCCGTGCAACCGCCACGCGAGTTGCGTAATTTTTCCCGCTGTCATCGCGAATAAACTGTTTACCGTCCGCTGAAACCCCGACGCCACGAGCAAAAGCCAACGCATGGGTGATATGGCCCTCCCCGTCCCTTTCAAACACCATGTCGTGAGACAGAAAGCGATACTGATTATGAACAGAGGTTGACGGGCCGTTCAACGCATAATCGGTCATGGGCTGTTTACCCTCGCCTGATGTAAACGCGTTTTGTTCAATTTTCACCGTGGTTTTATGGCTGCTGAGCACGCCGCGATGGGTCAGGGAAACCAGCACTGGCTGATTATCGATAACGGCGAATTTATTGACGGAGGCGTCCGCATCCAGCGAGCAGGTGTCCTGAGCGCACTCGGGAAAGCTCAGAAGATAACTCGCCTTCTCCGGCGTTTGCTGGTGAACAATAGCAAAGGGGATTAGGTGAACACTGGTGTCGCTATAGGAGTTACGGGCCAGGGAAACCAGCGGCGGTAACGCACCGCTTTTCCCGGAGAAGTTGTCCGTTAATATGGGCGGCGTGGCCACCAGCCTGTCCGGAAAAGGCAGCGCCCTGACCTTATTACTTTCTGGCTGCGTTGCCAGCACGCGCATTTTTACGGTATTACGTCGAAAATAAAAAGTGCGTACGCCAAAATCCTGGCCCGGATCGCTGAGGGTTCCCTGAGGGACGGCGCGCCCGACCGTATAGTTGTCAGCCCTTGCAGGCTGCGGATCGTATTCAAACCAGGTCGAGCTTCTTCTGCTGTGAAACGAGCCTGCTCCCCCCAGCGTTACCCCCAGCAGCACCTCCTTCGCTTCGTGTTCACAGGCTGCATACGCCGACAGCGGATCCTGAGAATTTCCCTGACGATTGATCTGGCGGCATAAACGGTAGGCGGATTGCTGTAGCTGGCTGTCGCAGTCTGCCTGGGTATAGCCGTATGTCGCATAACCGTGCCGATAACAGAGGTCGTGCATCACGCAGGCCTGACGAAAACGGAGCGAAATAGCCGATCCGTCTTCAGCAGGCCTGAAGGCTATTTTCTCCATTAGCTTTGGGATGGAGCAATTCAGCCCCGTGCCCTGACCGCCCATAATCGCTTCCGTGGCTAACGAAGCGCGATAGGTGGTAAAGGTAGAAGGGGCTTCCGTCTCTTCCGGCTGCGCCAGGTCGGGAAAAACTTTTTCAGCAGCCATGCCGCTAAACAGACGGCAGGCGATTAGCGTCACGGTAAGTAAAATCAGACAGCCTATCAGCAGGCTGAGCCAGCGATGAGAATGAATAAATACTTTTAGTCTGGCCATAGCGGACGCCCCCTGGTGATCCTTTCGCAGTATGGGTAGTAAGGCGAGTCAGGCCTTTTGCTGAGGAGAGTAAAGGGAGTATAGGCATGCTTATATTTACCCAGGAAATGACGCATACGGAAAAAGGCAATTTCAAAATAAAAAATGAATGCAGTGGCCGCGTACGCGATTAATCACCAGTATTATCGCGAAATAAAATCCAGCCAGGGCGGGTTTTAGCTGCGCTTAAACTGAAAGCGTGGCACACGCATAAAAAGCGCGCCCGGGCTGGTTGTAGGGTGATGTCCCTTCGTTTTCACGATAAATATGCTTATCAAATAGGTTATTGATCCCTGCTTTCAGCTGTACATCTTTTATAATGGTGTGGTTCACCCCGATGCCCACCAGGCAATAAGCGCTAACCTCTTTTGTAGAAAGCGATCCCTGTTCGGTACGAGCTTCCGCATATTGCCGGTTTTTTTTCCGTAAAATGTCGAGTTCAGGTTGGTAGAAAGTTTACTGATGCCCCTATAATCCAATAGAGTATTAATAATGTATTCAGTGATAGCGGATTGCCGGTGTCTTTATTTTCCGAAATTATCAAATAAGTTGCATTAGTACGCCATTCCAGAATTTCTTCAATTGCGGAATAGTCAGGTCACCTGCCAGTCCTTCCAGCAGCGCCTTGTCGCCATTTTCCCAACGTAAAATATGGTTGCCGCCAGGGGCATAGCCAATAATGTCAGTACCGGAGACGATTTTATTTTGTAATCGTTACGGAAATAGATAATGCCTGCTGCGTAGCCCGCCTGAGTAAACTCCAGGCCCATTTCTTTATTATTACTGATTTCGGATCAAGCTCGGTATTGCCGGTCAGGTTTACGCCAGTATTTTGCGGATGATATCCGACAGATCGTTAACAGGCCGCGCTTTGGCTCTATTTTCAGCAGGGGTGATTGAAACATCCGGCTGCTGTTCGGCAGAGCGGATAACCCCCCTTCTGCCTCGTTATCTTTCGCCTCTTCCTCATCGGCCGTCCAGACTAGCCCGCTGGCAACATAAGCAGAAACTATAAACAATCGTTTGATTTTAAATGTTTTTATTTTAAAGACCGATCATATTCCTGATTGTTTACTCTGTGATATTGAATACGCATGAGAGCAATAATTATTCTTTTACAGAATAAAAGATGAACATCAAAAATTTACCCATTATTGCAAAGCGGTGGCAGGGATTGAGCAGTGCATGGCTATCGTGAACGGGCAGCAGGCTCCTTCCGGCTAAGGAACGTGGTAGTCCAATCTTGTTCTTGCCGGTCATTCCGTCGCCCTGTTATTTACCTTTCTGGCATAAGTCCCGCTATGGTTAAACAGGTCAACCCAACCGTTAACTGAGGAAACATGCATGAGCACGTTCAGGACGCAGGATGGTACGCAGATTTATTATAAAGACTGGGGCAAGGGTAAACCGGTGCTGTTCAGCCACGGCTGGCCGCTGGATGCCGATATGTGGGACAGCCAAATGAATTTTCTGGCCGAACGCGGTTACCGCGTTATAGCCTTCGACCGGCGAGGTTTCGGCCGATCCGATCAACCCTGGGAAGGGTATGATTATGATACTTTTGCTTCCGATATTCATGACCTGATTCAACATCTCGATTTGCGCGACATTACGCTGGTCGGCTTCTCTATGGGCGGCGGTGACGTCACTCGCTATATTGGCCGCTATGGTACCGAACGCGTGAGCGGCCTGGCGCTGCTGGGGGCCGTTACGCCGATTTTTATCAAAACCAATGACCATCCGGAAGGCGTGGAAAAATCTGTTTTTGACGATATCAAAGCGGGATTGCGTAAAGATCGTGCGCAGTTTATTAGCGATTTCGCTACGCCTTTTTATGGTCTCAACAAGGGGATGACGGTATCGGAAGGGGTAAGAACGCAAACGCTGAATATTGCCCTGTTGGCTTCACTAAAAGGCACTATCGACTGCGTTACCGCTTTTTCAGAAACCGATTTCCGTCCGGACGTGAAGAGGATTGACGTGCCGACATTGGTTATTCACGGCAGCAGCGATCAGGTTGTCCCTTTTGAAGCGACCGGCAAGCTGTCCGCCGAGACTATTAAGGGCGCACAGCTGAAGATTTACGAGGGAGCACCGCACGGCTTCCCCGCCACGCATCAGCAACAGCTCAACGAGGACCTGCTGACTTTTCTGCAGGCCCGTTAGCGTTTCAGGAGATGAAGGTAAGGGGCTACGGCCCCTTTATATTAATCCTGTGGGCGCAGAGAGATTTCGCCACCTACCCAGGACTTACGTACGCCATCCTGCTCCAGAATCAGACCGCCCTGCTGATCGATGCCTCTGGCGATGCCCGGTATTTCACGGTCGCCTATCAGCAGTTTTACCGGTCGGTCCAGGAAGTTATCCAGTTTGCCCCAGCGTTCAATAAAAGGTGCCAGGCCTTCGCGTTCAAAGAGCATCAGTGATTCGCGCATTTTATTGACCAGGCTGGCAGCCAGTTTGTTTCTGTCGATCGCAACGCCTGCTTCCTGCAAATTGATCCACGCCTGGTTAACGACATTGGCGTCCGGCGAGCGCATCGCCAGATTAATCCCTGTCCCTATGACTATATTGGCTGCATCGCCTGCTTTCCCCGTCAGTTCGACGAGAATACCGGCCAGTTTGCGATCGTGCAGATAGAGGTCGTTCGGCCATTTAACCCTGACATCACTTGCACCAAGCGCCTGCAGAACTTCTGCTGTGACGATGCCGATAACCAGGCTCAGCCCCATGGCTGCAAGCGGCCCCTGCTCCAGACGCCAGTACATAGAGAGATAGAGATTGGAGCCAAAAGGCGAGAACCATTGACGACCGCGACGACCGCGACCGGCCTGCTGATATTCTGCCACGCAGGCATCGCCGGACTGCAACGTAGCCATTCTGTCGAGCAGATACTGGTTGGTGGAATCGATCACAGGGATCACCGCCAGCCCACCCTGATCTAATTGCGAAAGGATCGTTTTTTCATTCAGCAGCTGGATCGGGCCCGACAGGCTATAGCCCTTACCGGTGACGGTAAATACATCGATGCCCCATTCTTTCAGCGTCTGAATATGCTTATTGATAGCGGCACGGCTCATGCCCAGCTGTTCGCCCAGCTGCTCGCCGGAATGAAATTCGCCATCGGCCAGCAAGGCAACAAGTTTTAACGGCACGGTTTGGTCTTTCATGCAATCACTCCGACAGCATCCTGCTCGCCTTCGGCGCCGATAAAACGTACCTCAGGTTCAAGCCATACGTTGAATTTCTGTCCGACACGCTGACGAACCTCGTGTGCCAGCGCCACGATATCGTCACTGGTCGCCCGATTTTTATTGATTAAGACCAGCGCCTGATTCTGATGAACCGCGGCACCGCCTACGTTATAACCTTTAAGATCGCAGCGGTCGATTAGCCAACCCGCAGCCAGCTTCACGCTGCCGTCAGCCTGCGGATAGCGCGGCATATCCGGCCATGCTGCCGCAATGACAGCCGCCTGCTCAGCCGCCACTACCGGATTTTTAAAAAAACTGCCCGCGTTGCCTGTTTCAGCCGGATTGGGGAGTTTGCTGCTGCGCATCGCACATACTGCGTCAAAAACCTGCACTGGCGTAACCGTTGCCGGAGAAAGCTGGCTTAAATCACCATAGGTGATAACCGGCGACCACTGCTTTTTCAGGATCAATCCAACGGCGACGATAGCGTAACCGGACTGGTATTGATGCTTGAAGATACTGTCACGGTAGCCAAACTGGCAGGTCTGCGCGGAAAGGCGGCTGATGTTGCCCTCAGGCAGGTGTACAATATCGACATACTCACAGACATCTTTTAATTCTACGCCATAAGCGCCGATGTTCTGAATGGGCGCAGATCCCGTACAGCCTGGTATCATTGCCATATTTTCCAGGCCCGGCAGCGCATGTTCCAGCGTGTACTTAACCAGCTGATGCCAGTTTTCTCCGGCTCCCACGTGCAGATGCCAGGACCTCTCACTCTCTGTTACCGTTATGCCTTTGATACGATTGACGATAGCGGTTCCGTTAAAATCTTTTAAAAACAGTATATTACTGCCTTCACCTATTAACACTACCGGCTGCTTCTGGCGCTGGCTTTCCTGCCATGCAGCGCTTAATGCTGCTGCCGTAGTAGCCACAACAATATTTTGTGCAGAGACATCAAGATTAAACGTATTGAAAGGTTGTAAAGAGTGCTGCTGGCTGGACATGAGAAGGCCTTAACGAATTTACCTGCCGGTAGTTTACCCGATCTTGAGTTCGGAAGCGTGGAAGGATTTCCTGTGGAAGGGGGCTTGCGGCAGTTTTGCGCAGGCTGTCAGAAAGAAGAGAGAAGACATGGTGAAAAAAAGTTTTTTTGGCTCTACTTTCGCATATTTTTACAGCAAAAAGAAGCGTTGAGCATGGTTAAACTGGCTCGAATGCTGAATATCAGAGGAGATCGATTCGGGTGGAAGCAAACAGCGCGCTGAACGGTACCTCCCTGATGCAAAAAGAGGCGGCAGAGGGGAGAACGGGCGGTGGCGGAAGCGCGGGAAAAGCGGCGCACCGTCCGGGCCTTCAGCGCTCAGGAAGGCCGGCCGCGTGCCGGTCCCGCCGCCGCGCGGCAGAACGCAAAAAGCCCCGACCGTGAGGTCGGGGCTGTCGCGATTTGATGCCTGGCAG
>NZ_DALZCD010000071.1:0-16627 GCF_031978025.1 Erwinia sp. | reverse complement strand
GGAAATAATGCCGCCCAGCACGCCGCCCAGAAAGCCGCAAATAGCGGGAATGGAGGCCACCATACCGGCCTTCAGAATGGACATGCCACGTGCCTGCACCAGATAAACCGGGAACCAGGTGATAAAGAAGTAGGTTAAGGCGTTGATGCAATACTGCCCCAGATAAATACCTACCATCATTCTTGACGTAATTAGCTGCTTAATCTGGCTTTTCTTTTCTTCCCAGCTGACTTTACGGACAGCTTTCTTCATGTCCATATTGATCAGCGCGCCACCCTGCTCCATATATTCCAGCTCGGCTTTATTAACGCCGGGATGGTCATTAGGATCGTGGATAACTTTGAGCCAGATAAAGCTGATGATGATGCCCAGCCCACCCATAAACCAGAACACGTGCGCCCAGCCGACTGCGGATGTAAGCCAGCCCATTATGGGGGCGAAGATGACCGTAGCGAAGTACTGCGCCGAGTTAAAAATAGCGACGGCCGTGCCGCGCTCCTGTGCGGGAAACCAGGCGGCGACGATACGACTATTTCCGGGAAAAGAAGGCGCTTCCGCCAGCCCGACCATAAATCTCAGCATAAACAGCGTAACGATGATGCTAAAGCCGCTGAGCAGATCGACAAAGCCTTGCAGCAGCGTAAACAGCGACCAGAGGAAGATGCTCCAGAAATAGACGCGTTTTGAGCCAAACCTGTCCAGCAGCCAGCCGCCGGGGATCTGCCCAATGACGTAAGCCCAGGAGAAAGCGGAGAAGATGTAACCCAGTCCAACCGGATCCAGCCCAATGTCTTTCGACATTGCCGAACCGGCGATAGCGATGGTGGCACGGTCGCCGTAGTTGAATGAAGTGACGATAAACAACATCACCACTATCCAGTAGCGAGCATTAGTTCTTTTTTGCACGGTGCTCGCAGCACTGCTGATTGAATCCATGATGCACTCCTGAAATATAGCGGTCAGGCAAACTCACTCTGGACTGCATACACATCGCGTTGGGTATCAGAATGATGTCAGGTTAAACACAGCGATTAAGGGGCAGAATAATCACAACGTTCAAAGCTCTCGTCCCGTTTGACAAAAAGTATAGGGAGGGCACTTCGTGAAAGCACCGTTAAAACGCCCTGTTAAAGCGGGGAAAACCGACGGATGTTGTGGCACATGCCCAATTGGCTGCGGCCTGGCTCACGGAAATACCCACTTCTGCGGGCGCGGTCACGTTCCCTTTTTCTTTGTGAACCGTCTCACTGTCGCCTGGCTTTTTGCCTGAAAATATCCCGCTTGTTACCGCGCCATGTCGGACATTTGCATAATGTTTTCCCCCTTAAGCCTCTCTATACTGTCCCACAGCAGAATAATTCCACCCGAAAAACGCTTTTTACCTCCCTTTAAAATAAAGAAAGTGCCGATTCATTTATCTCAGGACTTGTCGAGCGATGAACACTCCCAGAAACGATCTTCCCCTTTATATAAAGGTGCACGAAAACGATAATGTCGCCATCGTTGTGAATAACAATGGATTAAAGGCCGGCACTACTTTTTCATGCGGACTGGTATTAAAAGAACATATTCCACAGGGTCATAAAGTGGCCTTAAGCGCGATTGCGCAAGGTGGCGATATTATTCGCTATGGTGAAGTTATCGGATATGCGGTGCGTGATATTGCTCGCGGCGGCTGGATTGACGAGTCGCTGGTGGTGCTGCCGGAAGCGCCGGATCTCGCCAGCCTGCCGCTGGCTAACAACATTCCCCCCGCGCTGCCGCCGCTGGAAGGCTACACCTTTGAAGGCTATCGCAACGCCGACGGCAGCGTAGGGACTCGTAACCTGCTGGGAATCACCACCAGCGTGCACTGTGTCGCGGGAGTCGTCGACTACGTCGTACAGATTATTGAGCGCGAATTGCTGCCAAAATATCCTAACGTCGACGGCGTCGTGGCGTTAAATCACCTTTACGGCTGCGGCGTAGCCATCAACGCGCCCGCTGCCGTGGTGCCGATCCGCACCATTCACAACCTGGCGCTAAACGCCAACTTTGGCGGCGAAGTGATGATTGTCAGCCTGGGCTGTGAAAAACTTCAGCCCGAGCGACTTCTGGAAGGCACGCCCGACGTGCAGGCTATTTCGCTGGATGACCATGACGTGGTGCGTTTACAGGATGAAAAGCATGTTGGCTTTGAATCAATGGTTAACGATATTTTGCAGGTCGCTGAACGTCATTTGCAGCGCCTTAACCAGCGCCAGCGTGAAACGGTACCGGCAGCGGAGCTGATTGTCGGGATGCAATGCGGCGGTAGCGATGCGTTTTCCGGCGTGACCGCCAATCCGGCGGTGGGTTTTGCTTCCGATCTGTTGGTACGCTGCGGCGCGACGGTGATGTTCTCAGAAGTGACCGAAGTGCGTGATGCGGTACATCTGTTAACGCCACGCGTGGCAACAGCGGAAATCGGTCAGCGCCTGCTCGAAGAAATGGCCTGGTACGACGATTATCTGAACATGGGCCAAACCGATCGCAGTGCTAATCCGTCGCCAGGGAATAAAAAAGGCGGACTGGCGAACGTGGTTGAAAAGGCGTTAGGTTCTATCGCTAAATCGGGCCGTAGCGCTATCGTTGAGGTGCTTTCACCTGGCCAGCGCCCCACCAAACGTGGCCTGATTTATGCGGCCACACCGGCCAGCGATTTTGTCTGCGGCACCCAGCAGATGGCTTCCGGCATTACGTTGCAGGTGTTTACCACCGGGCGCGGAACGCCTTACGGTCTGGCAGCCATTCCCGTGATCAAAATGGCCACACGCAACGCGCTGGCGGACAGATGGCATGATTTGATGGATATCAACGCGGGCACCATTGCTACGGGTGAGGAAACCATCGAACAGGTAGGCTGGCGGCTCTTTGAGCTGATCCTGGATATCGCCAGCGGCCGGAAACAAACCTGGTCCGACCGCTGGGGGATCCGCAACTCGCTGGCGGTCTTTAACCCGGCCCCGATCACCTGATCCTGCGGGCCTTCCCGTTCAGGGGAAGGCCCGGCTGTTAATCCAGTAGTTTCACCCAGGCTTCTACCCACGGCGAAGAAAGCGTTTCCGGTTCCGGGTAGTCATTAGCGTCGATCAGCAGCACCTCGCCGACTCGCTTCGCCGAGTGCTCCTGCAACAGCGCATCAAACTTTTTGCCCGCACCGCAAAAATCGTCATAGTTACTGTCGCCCAGCGCGATCACGCCGTAACGCAGCGCAGGCTGATGACCTAACTTGTCTTTAATGTCATAAAACAGCGGCGTAATGCTATCGGGCAGATCGCCCTGAGCCGTGGTAGAGGTGATCACCAGCGCCACGTCATTGGCGTAGCGCTGCCACTGTTCAAGCGTAGGATCTTCAAAAATTTCCACCTGATGGCCGGCATCAGCCAATAAAGGCTCGGCCTCTTCCGCCACCAGCAGCGCGTTACCGTAAACCGTCCCTACAAAAATGCCTATCTGCGCCATGCCTTTCTCCTTGTCGCCTAATCTGAAACGCTATCCTGCAGGCAGGACGCCGCAAACTCAACCCTGCAAAGATCGGGGAGAGCATCCTGCCAGCCAAACTGCGCCATCATACTCTGCCAGACCGTATCCAGTCCCGCACGCAGCAGCAAAGGCTCGCCCGTTACCGGATGCGTCAGCCGCAGCTCGCTGGCGTGCAGCATCAGACGCGTCATGCCGAAGTGCTGCGCCGCGCTGCGATTCTGTCGCAGATCGCCATGCGCGCTATCGCCAATAATGGGATGACGCAGGTGGGTCATATGCCGACGCAGCTGATGCTTACGGCCGGTCTGCGGCTCCAGCTCCATCAGCGTATAGCGCGAACTGGCGTAACGGCTGACCGCTACCGGCAGCTCCGCTTTCGCCAGCGCGCGCCAGTGCGTCACCGCAGGCTGCGGTTCCTTATCCCGATCGCTGAACTTGTCGGCAATCTTATCCAGCTCTTCCATTAAGGCATAATCCAGCGTTTCTTCGCCATCCAGCCAGCCCCTGACAACCGCATGATACGTTTTCTGCAGCTGATGCTGTTCAAACTGTTGTGAAAGCAGACGGGCAACCTCGCTGGACAACGCCATCAACAGCACGCCCGAAGTCGGACGGTCGAGGCGGTGAACGGTGAAAACATGCTGACCTATCTGATCGCGTACGGTTTGCATCACGAAGACGCTTTCATGTCTGTCAAGCCAGCTGCGGTGCACCAGCCAGCCGGAAGGTTTATTCACCGCGACCAGCCAGTCGTCCTGATAAATAATCTCAAGCATCAGGCATCGTGCTCAAAAAGTTGATCAAGCTGATTCAGAACATGCAGTAAAGCGGCACGGCCGGGCATAGCGCCTTCCAGCGCAACTTCATAATAAGGAGCGATAGCCAGCTTTACCGGTAGCGCGGTCTGGGCGTCCAGTAATGCCTGCATACGCGGCAGGAAAACCCACTGTAACCACTGGATCGGCATCATGGTATCTACGCAAAAAGGCTCGGTGCTTTCAAACGCTTCTGCGTTTGGCGCACAGGTTTGCCACAGCCCTGCATCGTGTAAGGCCTGCTCAATAGCCTGCAGGCGATCGCGGATTTCAAGTTCCCGGCTCATCTTAGCTCTCCTGATCGGTTTTAAAGGGTCGCAAGCATAGCATTACCGCCGACAACGGGATAAGTATGGACGAAAAAAAGGGAGCACTGTAAAAACAGTGCTCCCGGTTCGTTCGCAGCAATCCCGCTACATAGTGTGCTCCCTGCTCATCCTTGATAACTTTGTCCTGTAGTTGTCCCTACACTTTCACCTTCAATGGCGATGTCCCTGAGCATCCTGGCTTACCGCTCTCCGGCAGTACATTTCTCCTTCCTGGAGGTGTCCTTTTCTCACTCCCGAGATGTCTTGCGCAGACCTGAAGTCCTTAACGGATGCTTTCAGATTGCCGACCGGCTTATTCCATAAGCCACTGTCCTTTGTGACAGGAGCAGTTTGCCTTAATGAAGCTGGCAAACAAGTGACGAAAAGCTTTTTTTGACGCCGGATGGTTTTTTTTATGAAAGGATTTATAACAACCTTATGATTTACTTTAATTTTGCTGGACAGTCCTTATCGCCTTCTTAAGATTTAAATGCGATCTCTTACATATTCTGTAAGAGATCTCTCACAAGATAAGTGCCGTTTTACCTTAAGGGATCAATAACCGGCAAAGAAGCCAGGAACTGCGCCAGGGTCTCGGCCAGCACCGTCTGCTTTTTCGTGCCCAGGGTTTCCAGAATCACTTCCCCGCTCAAATTACACACAGAAATGATTTCCAACTCAGACTGTGTGGTAGCAATAAAAAATGTAGGGGGCTGTTTAAGACGGCGCTTCATCACCAGGTGACCAATCAAGTTTTCCTGCATACGTTCAAAATCGTCTTCGCTCCATATTTGCAGCAGCGTACAGGGCTGGTCGTTGACCCATGTTTTCATGTCGCCCGCGAACTGCGAGGTGTACCAGGCAATGACGGAGGGCTGTATCTGTAAATCCAGCGCGCGCGCTACATTGTCCAGATTTTTGGCGAGGGTAAAGGGCTGCGGCAACCACCATACCTCTCCGCCGACGGTTTGCTGTACGCAGGGTGAAGGAACGCCATACAGCTCGCTGCTTGCCGGGGGATGGCCGCACTCGCTGGCCCAACGTTCGCAGTAGTTGCGGGTAAAATCAGCCAGGGCGCGGGAGGTTTCATCAATCATTCTTTTTTCACTCTCTGGTGCCTGAGTTACACTAAGGCTATACGTTTTAAGTTGCGTCGCCCGGCGATTACTGGCCGCAGGCGCTTGACCACTTCACCTGTAATATCAGGCTATAAGGTAATACGATGTCTTCAGATACACATCAGGCACTCAGCGGCCTGACGCTGGGAAAACCCACAGAATACCACGACCAGTATCAGCCTTCTTTACTGCAGGCCGTGCCAAGGAGCATGAACCGCGAACCGCTGGGGCTATATCCGGAAAATTTACCCTTTCATGGCGCCGACATCTGGACGCTGTACGAACTTTCCTGGCTGAATGCCAAAGGGTTACCGCAGGTCGCTATCGGTGAAGTAAGCCTGGATGCCCACAGCATTAACCTGATCGAGTCCAAGAGCTTTAAGCTCTATCTTAACAGTTTTAACCAGACCCGTTTTGCCGACTGGGGTGAGGTTCGTGCCACGCTGGAGCGTGACCTCAGCGCCTGCGCACAGGGTGACGTTAGCGTCGCCCTGTTCCGCCTGCGAGAGATTGAAGGCCAGCCGATAGGCCACTTCAGTGGCTATTGCATTGACGAGCAGGATATTGAGATCGACAACTATACCTTTAGCACCGATTACCTGCAGCAGGCCACACAGGCAGAAGTGGTGGAAGAGCAGCTGGTTAGTCATCTGCTGAAGTCCAACTGCCTGATCACTAACCAGCCAGATTGGGGCTCGGTGCAAATCACCTATCGCGGCCCACGCATCCAGCGTGAAGCGCTGCTACGCTATCTCGTCTCGTTCCGGCACCATAATGAATTCCACGAGCAGTGCGTGGAACGCATTTTCAACGATATTTTACGCTTCTGCCAGCCGGAAAGCCTGAGCGTTTACGCCCGCTATACACGCCGCGGGGGTCTGGATATCAATCCCTGGCGCAGCAACGGTGTCTTTAAACCGGGCTTGTCCAGGCTGGTACGACAGTAGCACTTTGCGCACTGCCGCGCATAAAAGCACGATAACGTTGTTAACTGTTTGAGAAGAAGGCTAATCTGAAGCGGGCATCGGGTGCCCGGGACATTTTTTCTGGTCAGGCTCGCCGTTTATTCGGCGAGCTCTTGACGGAGAGCGATCACCGCCCGGACGGGCGTAAAGGAGTTAATTTGATTACACATATCAGCCCATTAGGCTCCATGGATCTGTTGTCTCAACTGGAAGTCGATATGCTGAAGCGCAATGCCAGCAGCGACCTCTACCAACTCTTCCGCAACTGTTCCCTTGCCGTGCTGAACTCCGGCAGCCAGACAGACAGCAGCCATGAACTGCTGTCGCGTTTTGAAAACTTTGACATCAACGTGTTGCGACGCGAGCGCGGCGTTAAGCTTGAGTTGATTAATCCACCGGAAGAAGCCTTTGTTGACGGGCGGATCATTCGCTCGCTGCAGGCCAACCTGTTTGCGGTACTGCGCGACATTCTGTTTGTGAATGGTCAGTCCGACAGCGGCCTTCAGCAGCAGGACGTGGATGACTCAGTGCGCACCACCAACCTGGTTTTTTCGCTGCTGCGTAACGCCAGAGCGCTGCACGTTGGTGAACTGCCGAATACCGTTGTTTGCTGGGGCGGCCACTCTATCAACGCCGTTGAATATCAGTACTGCCGCAACGTGGGTTCACAGCTGGGCCTGCGCGAGCTGAATATCTGTACCGGCTGCGGGCCAGGCGTCATGGAGGCCCCGATGAAAGGCGCAGCCGTGGGCCACGCGCAGCAGCGTTATAAAGAGAGCCGCTTTATTGGCCTGACCGAACCGTCGATCATTGCCGCCGAGCCGCCTAATCCGCTGGTAAATGAATTGATTATCATGCCGGACATTGAAAAACGGCTGGAAGCCTTTGTGCGTATCGCTCACGGCATCATTATTTTCCCGGGCGGCGTGGGTACGGCAGAAGAGTTGCTCTATCTGCTGGGCATCCTGATGAATCCGCAGAACCATGACCAGGTTCTGCCGCTGATCCTGACCGGCCCGAAAGAGAGCGCCGATTACTTCCGGGTGCTGGATGAGTTTATTGTCAGCACGCTGGGCGAAGCTGCCCGCCAGCACTACACCATCATCATTGACGACGCGGCAGAGGTCGCTCGCCTGATGAAAAATGCCATGCCGAAAGTGAAAGAATATCGGCGTGAAACGGGCGATGCCTACAGCTTTAACTGGTCAATCCGCATCGCGCCGAATCTGCAGGTGCCGTTTATGCCGACCCACGAAAATATGGCCAATCTTAATCTCTATCCTGACCAGCCTGCCGAACAGCTGGCGGCCTCGCTGCGCCGCGCGTTCTCCGGGATCGTGGCGGGCAACGTTAAGGAGCCGGGCATCAAAGCGATTAAGGAAAACGGCCCGTATAAGATACACGGCGATGCAGAAATCATGCGCCGCATGGACGATTTGTTACAGGGATTTGTTGCCCAGCACCGTATGAAGCTGCCGGGAACGGCCTACACCCCCTGCTACGAAATCATTAAATAACCTTCAGTAGAGCGGCAGCCGTGCCGCTCAGTATCCACTATGACTATTCATCTGTTGATTATCGATGCGCTAAATCTGATCCGCCGCATCCATGCCGTGCAGGATTCCCCCTGCCAGGAAACCTGCCTCCATGCTTTGCAGCAGCTTATTTTGCACAGTAAACCGACCCATGCGGTGGCGGTATTTGACGACGATGAACGCCACGAAGGCTGGCGTCATCAGCGTCTGCCGGACTACAAAGCCGGACGTGCGCCCATGCCGGACACCTTAAAAACAGAAATGCCGCAGATTCGGGCAGCGTTTGAAGCGGCAGGCGTGGCCTGCTGGCACGCAACGGGCGAAGAAGCAGATGACCTCGCCGCCACACTGGCGGTAAAAGTGGCCGACAGCGGTCATCAGGCCACCATCGTGTCGACCGATAAGGGCTATTGCCAGCTGCTGGCACCCCATATCCAGATTCGCGATTATTTTCAGAAACGCTGGCTGGATCTGCCGTTTATTGAAAAGGAGTTTGGCGTAGCGCCTGCGCAGCTGACGGATTACTGGGGGCTGGCCGGTATCAGCAGCAGCAAAATCCCTGGCGTAGCCGGTATTGGGGCGAAAAGCGCGGCGGAGCTGCTGAAAACCTGGGGATCGCTGGCAGCAATTTACGAGCGGCTGCCGGACGTGCCGGAAAAATGGCGCAAAAAGCTGGAGCAGCAGCAGGAAATGGCTTATCTCTGCCGCGAAGTCGCCACGTTGAAAACCGATCTGCAGCTGACCGGTAACCTGAAGGATTTGCGGCTGCCGTAAAGCCTGGCTCTGGCCTGGAGAAAGATTGCTGGTCGCCGTACAGCGTGAGTCAGGCTCGTAAAAATTCGGCCGGAGCCTCGGGAAACACGATTCGGGCGCATGTCCGGCGTTGACTCTGTCGCTGCGGGCGAAAAGAAACCAGGTTGCACCGGCCTGTTCGCCCACGGTCTGGCTTAGCTTTAACGCTCGTCGCGACGTCCTGGGGTCGCGCCCCAAACACGGCGAATATGCACGGTCACTTCTTCACGGTCGTGATAAAGCTGGCGCGCCTGAATTTGCGCATTGATGCCGTTAGCCTTCAACTTCTCATCAATCATCGCCAGGTTTTGCGCCACTTCTTCATAGCGCTTTTTCATCGGCAGCTTGAGGTTAAAAATGGTTTCACGGCACCAGCCGTTCACCAGCCAGTCGGCCATCAGGTTAGCCACACGTACCGGTTTTTCTACCATATCGCACACCAGCCAGTAGATATTGCTGCGTGTCGGACGATATTTAAACCCGTCCTCGCGGTGGTGGAAAACCTGTCCGGTATCCATCAGGCTGGGTGCCATGGGGCCGTTATCAACGGCGTGCACCATCATGCTGCGCTTCACCAGCTGATAGGTCCAGCCGCCGGGACAGGCGCCTAAATCTACCGCATAGAGGCCGCTGCCCAGTCGCTCTTCCCATTCGTCAGCGGGCACAAAAACGTGAAACGCTTCTTCCAGCTTTAACGTCGAGCGGCTTGGCGCGTCGGACGGGAATTTAAGGCGTGGAATGCCCATAAAGAAGGGGGAGTTGTTTTGTGGCAGCGAATAACCGACGTAGCAGTACCCCGGTGCAATAAAGAAGACGTGCACAACGGGGCGCTTTTCGCTTTCATAATTCAGCAGCACGCCCGCCGATCGCAGGCTGGATCGCAGCGGCACGGTGAACTTGCGGCAAAATTTCAGCAGCTCTTTGCTCTCATTCGTATCCGGCACTTCAACCCGCAGCTCGCCGCCCTTTTCCACCACGCCGGTCAGCATGCCGGTTACCGGCGTGACCCGATCCTCAGGCGGTAAATCACGCAGCAGCTCGCCGACAACGATCATCTGACGCGAGAAAATCAGCTCGCTGAATGGCAGCTCGCGCAGCAACTTTTCAGCGTCTTCAGGCTGATAACATTCAAACAGCACGTAAGCGGAATCTTCCTTTACCCGCGCGAAACCAAATACTTCCCTGGCCGCCGCTTTGGCAGTGATTTCCGCCGCGCACTCTTTTTCAAAACCCTGACGGCAATAGAGTAAAACTTTATTCATGGCGTTCTGCCCTTTTCTTCAGACGCAGCGCGCCAATCAACATTAAAACCCAACCGATCAGGAAGCAAAAGCCACCTACCGGCGTAACATAAACCCAAAGCTTAAGATGGGACAGCGCCAGACAATACAGGCTGCCGCTAAACAGTACGGTGCCCAGCGCCAGCAGTGCGCTGCTCCAGTAAAACCAAATATTAGCGCGGCTGCGCATCGCCGCCGACAGGCCCAAAATCGCCAGCGTATGGAACCCCTGATACTCCAGACCGGTTCTCAGCCAGGCCATTTCGCCCGCCCCCAACGACTTGCTTAATATATGCGCGCCAAATGCGCCCAGCATGACAAACACAAATCCGCTGATGGCCGTAAAGATCAGCATTGCACGACTCGACATTCTTACCATCCTCTGAGACAGCACGCGCCGCCGCCCTGGCAACGCATGAGTAAATAAGGTTCAGCTTTCGTAGCGGAAGCGGAATTTTTCCTGCTCGCTGGCCGCTTTTGCCAGGATCCACTGACGAAAGGCGGCTATTTTACCCAGTTCTGCCTGACTGTCATGACAAACCAGATAAAAAGCATTTTTACTTACCAGCACATCGTTAAACGGGCAGGCCAGCCTGCCCGCTTCTATTTCCGTTTGGGCCATGACGTTGTTAGCCAGCGCCACGCCCTGACCGTGGATAGCCGCCTGCAATACCATCGCGCTGTGGCTGAATATAGGGCCATGCTGCACGTTGATATTAACGCCCAACTGGCGTGTGTAGGCCTGCCAGTCACGACGTGAGGCGTCATGCAGCAGCGTAAAACGCGTCAGGTCGGCAGGCGTTTTTAACGGATTATCACCGGTTAACAACAAAGGTGAACAGACGGGCAGTAAATATTCGGCATACAATTTTTCTACCCGCAGTCCTGGCCAGTTGCCACGACCATAGAAAATCGCCACGTCGACATCATCCGCCAGCTTCTCCTCTTCACGGTCGACAGCCTGAATGCGCACGTCTATCCCCGGATAAGCTGAGTTAAAGCTGGAAAGACGCGGCACCAACCACTGGATAGCAAAGCTGGGCAGCAGGCTAACGGTCAGTGCGCCCTTGGCGCTTCGCGCCTGAAGCTTGCGCGTGGCGTCGTTCAGTGCGGTAAAAATTTCCTTGATGTCGAGGTAGTAGCTCTGCCCTTCCTCGGTCAGCAATAAAGAACGATTGCGCCTTCGGAACAGCTTAAGCCCCAGAAAATCCTCCAGTGACTTGATCTGATGACTTACCGCTGCCTGGGTAACAAACAGCTCTTCTGCAGCACGGGTAAAGCTAAGATGACGTGCGGCAGCATCAAATACGCGCAGGGCATTTAAAGGAGGAAGACGTTTAGACATGATTACCGGTTACAGAATGATGGCTTCGGACATAAGGCCGTTGACGCAGCTTTACGTATTAGTTTTTTTTATCCGAGCCATTATAATTTGTCCGTTGAGGATGTACCAGCAAATACCTATAGTTGCCGCACTTCCTGAGCCGGAACGAAAAGCAGTTTGAAATCGAAGCTATTTTGCGGGATTTTGAAGGGCTTTTGGCTTGTGGTCGTGATGTTGTGTTTGCAATTGATCTGCCTTTTGCAGATCGGGTAGTCCGACTACCACTTTTAGATTTACCCTGTCTGTCCATAGAGATTTAACAGCACCGCAAATTGCGGTGCTTTTTTTTTGCTTAAAACTTACTGGCCCATTTCAACCATTTCTTTTACGTCTGAACGGTTGATCTGCTGCTTGTTGCCGTTTGCATCTTTGTAGCTGATCATACCGGTATCGGTGTCGACTACAGGTTTGCCGTCGGCGACGATGGTACGGCCATCATTAGTGTGCATAACATAGTTGCTTGAGCAGGCAGCCAGGGTAAACGTCATGGCACAGGCGGCCATAATAGCAGCAAATTTTTTCATCTTTATATCTCCTTGCAGATAGTAATGCGATAAACCACCCGCAACGCGCGATCCGAAGACAAAAAGCGAGTAAATTGCCTGTCTCAGGAAAGCCTGTTTGCGGATAATAGTTTAAACCTTGCATGGATTAGAATAACTCGCTTTTCAGACATTGCCAGGAAAGCGCCTGTAATTCAGTCGGATTCGATAAAAACCGCATTAATACACCCTTATTCGAGGAGAACATGAGCATATTTTCGCCTGTTCATTTTCGCCAGCAGTTTCCCGCGCTGGACGAAACCGGTATCTACCTTGACAGTGCCGCCACCACGCTAAAGCCGGCGGCGGTCATTGAAGCCACCCGGGCATTTTATAGTTTGGGGGCCGGGACCGTGCATCGCAGCCAGTTTGCCGCCGCGCGTGCGCTGACCGACCGTTATGAAAATGCCCGCAGTCAGGTGGCGCGGCTGCTAAACGCCCCGCTTGCCAGCAATATTGTCTGGACCAAAGGCACCACGGAAGCGATTAACCTGGTCGCCCAGGGCTATTTTCGCCCCCGTCTGCGGCCAGGCGATGAAATTATTGTCAGCGAAGCCGAACATCACGCCAATCTGGTGCCGTGGCTGATGGTGGCCGAACAAACCGGCGCAAAAGTGGTGAAATGGCCAATCGGCAAAGATTTACTGCCCGGCATCGCGACCCTGGAAACCTTACTGAATGCCCGCACGCGAGTGCTGGCACTTGGACAGATGTCTAACGTGACCGGAGGCTGTCCGGATGTAAGCAAAGCGGTCGCCCTGGCACATCGTGCAGGTGCAAAGGTGGTGATCGATGGCGCACAGGGCGTGGCGCACAATCCGCCTGACGTAGCGGCGCTGGACATCGATTTCTATGCCTTTTCTGCCCACAAGCTTTACGGCCCGATGGGCACAGGCGTGCTGTATGGCAAAACGGCACTGCTGGAAGAGATGCAGCCCTGGCAGGGCGGCGGCAAAATGCTGACCAGCGTCAGCTTTGACGGCTTTACGCCGCAGGCGGTGCCCTGGCGTTTTGAGGCCGGAACGCCCAACGTAGCCGGCGTGATCGGCCTGAGCGCGGCGCTTGGCTGGCTGGAATCGCTGGATATGGCTGCGGCGGAAAGCTGGAGTCGTGGACTGGCCGACGTGGCGGAAGAGCGCCTGGCGGAGCTGCCCGGCTTTTGCAGTTTCCGCGCCAGCGGCTCCAGCCTGCTGGCCTTTGATATCGCGGGCGTGCACCATAATGATGTCGTTACGCTGCTGGCTGAAAGCGGCATCGCGCTGCGTAGTGGTCAGCACTGCGCACAGCCGCTGCTTCAGGCGCTTGGCGTCAGCGGCACCCTACGTGCCTCTTTTGCCCCTTATAATACGCTTAACGATGTTGAAGCGCTGGTCAATGCCATGACCACCGCTCTGGAACTTTTGGCAGACTAACTATGACGACTTTACCGACTCCACACCCGTTCGGCACGCTGATTACCGCCGACAGCTTAAAGCAGACCTTCTCCGCCTTCACCCAGTGGGAAGAGCGCTATCGTCAACTGATTTTACTGGGAAAACAGCTGCCCGCCCTGGCAGAGGAATGGAAAACGGCGGAGCGTGAGCTAAGCGGCTGTGAAAACCGTGTCTGGCTGGGGTATCACCTGTCGCCTGAAGGATGCCTGCACTTTTACGGCGACAGTGAAGGCCGTATCGTGCGGGGATTGCTGGCCCTACTGTTGGTCAGCGTGGAGGGAAAACGGCCCGCAGAGATAATACAGAACGATCCGCTGGCGCTGTTTGAAGAGCTAGGACTGCGCGATCAGCTTAGCGCGTCCCGCAGCGCCGGACTGGTGGCGCTGGCGGAAGCCGTGATGAAGGCGGCAAGAGATGCGGGCTGAAGAACAAAACGATCCGCTGGCGCTGTTTAAAGACCCTGGACTGCGCGATCGGCTTAGCGCGTCCCGCAGCGCCGGATTGGCGGCGCTGGCGGAAGCCGTGATGAAGGCGGCAAGAGATGCGGGCTGAAAAAAGGAAAACGGCGTCAGGCGCGCGCCGCTTTTGCCATCATTTTTTTCAGCACGTGGGAAACGGCAACAAAACCGAAGGTGGCAGTAACCATGGTCGCGGCACCAAAGCCGGTAGCACAATCCATTCGTTTCGGCCCTTCTGCCGTACTGCGCGAAGCGCAAACGGAGCCGTCAGGCTGCGGATACATCAGCGCTTCGGTTGAAAACACGCAGTCGATACCCAGTTTGCCTTTGCTGTTTTTAACGATTTTAAAATCGCTTTTTAGCCGTTCTCGCAGCTTAGCCGCTAACGGATCCTGAATCGTTTTCGCCAGGTCCGCTACCTGAATCTGCGTAGGATCGATCTGGCCGCCCGCGCCGCCAGTGGTGACCAGTGGAACTTTATTTCGGCGACACCAGGCCAGCAGCGCCGCTTTGGGCCGCACGCTGTCAATGGCGTCAATAACATAGGTAAAGCCGCCGCTCATCAATTCAGCGGTATTCTCTGCGGTAATAAAGTCGTCCACGCAGGTGACTTTGCATTCCGGGTTGATAGCTAAAATACGTGCCGCCATTACCTCGGTTTTCGCCTGCCCTACCGTACCTTTCAGCGCATGGATCTGCCTGTTGGTATTGGTCACGCAGACATCGTCCATGTCGATCAGCGTAATGGCGCCGATACCGGTGCGTGCCAGCGCCTCCGCAGCCCATGAGCCCACGCCACCAATACCGATCACGCAGATATGCGCATCGGCGAAAAGTTGCAGAGCAGATTGACCATATAAACGTGCCGTGCCGCCAAAGCGCTGGAGCCAGGCGTCGGAAAGAGCCGTCATGATTTACCTCAACGTCGGAAACGGGCCGGAAAAGCCAGCCCGTTACCCCTGATTATCGACTGACCAGCGCCGAACCGGCGTTGCCATTTTGTGCCATAGAGAAAGGAGACACGCCCGCACCCGGTGCCGCTTTAAGCACCCAGACCCGACCATAATGGTTATACCAGCCAGCCATATGCCCCGCCTGTTCGCCAATCCCCTGATAAATATCAAAGTGCTGGCCTTTGATAGCGCCGCCCACGTCCAGCGCCACCATTACACGCATTTCATATTTGCCGTTGAACTTGCCTTTATCGTTCAGCAAAGGCACTTCCGCCAGCAGCACGGTACCCGGCGGGATCAGCGAACGATCGGCAGCGACCGAGGCTTTGGCAATCAGCGGTACCGCGCTCGCGCCGCGCACTGGCGCAAACTCTTCCGGCTTAAAGAAGACGAAAGAGGGATTCTGTTCCAGCAGTTCACGGACTTCGGCCGGGCTGTGATTTTCGCCCCACTGGCGGATGGCCTGCATCGACATATCTTCACGCTTCACTTCACCACGATCGATCAGCACCTTACCAATACTGCGATAAGGATGGCCGTTCTTGCCGCCGTAGCCGAAGAAGGTCAGCGGGCGGCCGTCGCCGTAGTCAACGTAGCCGCTGCCCTGCACGTCCATAATAAAGTTATCCATCAGCGAATTGCTGTAACCGATAGCGTAACGTTCGTCCAGGCCACCGCTATAGATTTGCGCGCGGTCAGGCAAACGACGCTTGCCGCGTGGCGGCATGCGATATAAAGGATATTGAAATTCACCCTGACGGGTATAGCGCGCGTGAATAACGGGCGTGTAGTAGCCGGTAAACTGTACGTTGCCGTAGTTATCGGTTCCTTCCATCTGGTAAGCATCCACACCGTACTGGCGCAGCTGCCGCGTATCGCCGCCCGCCATCAGCCAGCTTTTCAGTGCGCTATAGGTGGTGAGCTGCCGTGAAAACATGGCCGGGGAAGCGGCCTGAATTTCCAGCAGCTGATCGGCAAAATCTTTGCCGTTAACGGGCCGCCCTTTGGCGTTAGGTTGATTAACCAGCCCCAGCGGCTCCTGCAGCTTGCCATCCTTATACTGCTGGCCGCGATCGGTAGGTTTGGAGGAACATCCCGCAAGCAGGGCAATCAGTGCCCCGGTGACCATATACTTTGCCCAACGTCCTTTCATTATTCTCTACCTTTATACGCAATTGCAGGCGAAGATAGCAAAGCGCCCTGCAGATTAAAATGTCCCCGCCCAAAAGAAGCGTTGTTTTTGCACAACAATGCAACAATTGGTTGATAAATTAAGCGGTAAGGGCAATTTCAGGCGTTAATGTGCAAAAAGGGGTTGCAACAAAATCGCCGGAGAGTATAGTGCGCATCCACGGACGCGGGATGGAGCAGCCTGGTAGCTCGTCGGGCTCATAACCCGAAGGTCGTCGGTTCGAATCCGGCTCCCGCAACCAATTCCCTCCGGGGAAAAGCAGTAAACCTGTCGTGATGGAAGCGCCAGGAAGTTCGGACGCGGGATGGAGCAGCCTGGTAGCTCGTCGGGCTCATAACCCGAAGGTCG